>NZ_AQOJ01000060.1:0-7193 GCF_000364685.1 Xanthomonas sp. SHU 166 | reverse complement strand
GTCGACAGCCCGGCCGCGCGCAGGCCGTCGCGCAGCGCCGGGTACAGCGCCGGATCGGCGATCACCGCATGCGCGGGACGGTGCGTGGCGCACAGCGCCAGCAGTGCGTCGACGTTGCGCCCGGCGGCCAGTACGCCGGCGCGCAGGCGCTGCGGATGGCGCGCGATCACGTCCAGCGCCGAGGCGCCGATCGAGCCGGTGGCGCCGAGCACGGCGATGGTGCGGACCGCTGGGGTCTTGCTGCGTTGCGTGTTCACTGGCTCAGAACCCGAAGATGTCCTTGCCCAGCGCGAAGATCGGCAGCGCCGCCAGCACGCCGTCGATCCGGTCCAGCACGCCACCGTGACCGGGAATCACATTGCCCGAGTCCTTGGCGCCGACGTGGCGCTTGAGCAGGCTCTCGAACAGGTCGCCGACCACCGAGGCCAGCACGCTGACCGCGGCCACGATCAGCAGCCCGGGCAGGTGCGGCAGGGTCACCCCGGCCAGCCAGCCGAAACCGGCGGCCACGATCAGGCCGGCCAGCAGGCCGCCGACCAGGCCTTCCACGGTCTTGTTGGGGCTGATCCGCGGCGCGAGCTTGTGCTTGCCGAACTGGCGGCCGGCGAAATAGGCGCCGGAATCGGCGGCCCACACCGTCGCCAGGGCGGTCAGCAGCCAGCGGTGGCCGTTCGGCTCGCTGGCGTGGATCAGGCCCAGCGCCGCCCAAGCCGGTACGATCGCTAGGGTGCCGGCGGCGAGCTTGAACACCCGCGCGTAGGTGGCGTGGTCGGAGCCGAAGCGGTAGAAGCCCAGCCACAGCAAGGCCACGCACCACCAGCCGACGCCGATCAGGGTGGTCAGCTGGAACAGCACCAGCGAGCCGGCCGACGCCCACACCAGCAGCACCATCAGCAGCAGGTTGAGCATCAGCAGGATGGTGCGCGGCAGGGTGTCGTCGACCTCGGCCAGCTTCAGCCATTCCCACAGGCCGATCAGGAAGATCAAGGCGGCCAGTGCGACCAGCCACTGGGTCGGCAGCAGCAGGATGGCGCAGATGGCCAGCGGGGCCATGATCAGCGCGGCGATGACGCGGGTACGGGTCATGCGGAAACGTTCTCCGTCGCCGCTTCGGCGACCTGCGCGCTGGTGAGGCCGAAACGCCGCTCGCGGCGGGCGTAGTCGTCCAGGGCTTGTTGCAGCACCTCGGGGCCGAACTCGGGCCAGAGGGTCTCGGTGAACCACAGTTCGGTGTAGGCCAGCTGCCACAGCAGGAAGTTGCTGATGCGCAGGTCGCCGCCGGTGCGGATGAACAGGTCCGGCGGCGGCAGGTCGGCCAGCGCCATGCGCGCCGACAGCGCGTCCTCGTCGATCTGCTCCGGGCGCAGGCGTCCGGCGGCGACGTCCTCGGCCAGCGCGCGCGCGGCCAGGGCGATGTCCTGGCGGCCGCCGTAGCTGGCGGCGATCGACAGGTGCAGCGCCTGGTTGTCGCGTGTGCGCGCCTCGGCCTGGGCCATGCGCTCGCACAGCGACGGCGCGAAGCGCGCGCGGTCGCCGATGAAGCGCACGCGCACGCCGCGCCGCTGCAGTTCCTCGACCTCGCGGTCGAGCGCGTGCAGGAACAGCTTCATCAGCGCGTCCACTTCCTCCTGCGGGCGCCCCCAGTTCTCGCTGGAAAAGGCGAACAGGGTCAGCGCGCCGATGCCGCGCTCCAGGCAGAAGTCGATGGTGCGGTTGACCGCGCGGGCGCCGGCGCGGTGGCCGATCACGCGCGGCCGGCGGCGGCGCTGCGCCCAGCGGCCGTTGCCATCCATGATGATGGCCAGGTGGCGGGGCAGGGACATGGGGATGGGGTCGGAAGGCATGGCCGGCAGGCGCAGGCTCAGACCGCCATCAGTTCCTGTTCCTTGCCCTTGACCACGTCGTCCACGTCCTTGATCGCCTTGTCGGTCAGCTTCTGGATGTCGTCCTCGCTGGCGCGGGCCTCGTCCTCGGTGACCTTCTTGTCCTTCAGCAGATCCTTGACCTGCTGGTTGGCGTCGCGGCGGATGTTGCGGATCGCGACCTTGGTGTCCTCGCCTTCGCCGTGCACGACCTTGGACAGCTCGCGGCGGCGCTCCTCGGTGAGCGCGGGCAGGTTGAGGCGGATGGTGGTGCCGGCGGTGTTCGGGGTCAGGCCCAGGTCCGAGGCCAGGATCGCCTTCTCGACCGCGCCGACCATCTGCTTTTCCCACGGGGTGATGGTCAGCGAGCGGGCGTCGGCGACGGCCACGCTGGCGACCTGGCTCAGCGGCATGTCCGAGCCGTAGTAGTTGACCTTCAGGTGCTCGACCAAGGCGGTCGACGCGCGGCCGGTGCGCACCTTGATGAGCGCATGACGCAGCGCGTCGATGCTCTTGGCCATGCGGGTCTGTGCGTCTTGCTTGATTTCGTTGAGCATCGCCGGTGTCCGTGCTGAATCTGAATCGGACGATTATAGCCTGCCGGGAGTGGGGAATCGGGAATGGGGAATGGCAAGGGCGGATTCCGGCGCGCCCAACTGAACGCCAATGTGGCGGGGAATCGTGGCCAGCGCCAATGCTGCAGTGCGCAAGGCTCTGCGATTCCCTAATCCCGATTCCCCATTCCCGGCTTTTCAGCCCCGTCCCTTCACCAACGTGCCGATCTCGGCGCCGCGCAGGATCTTCAGCAGTTCGCCGGGCTGGCCCATGTTGAAGATGCGCAGCGGCAGGTCGCTGTCGCGGGCCAGGGCGAAGGCGGCGGTGTCCATCACTTCCAGGTTGCGGGCGATGACTTCGTCGTAGGTCAGGCTGTCGAAGCGCACGGCGTCGGCGTGCTTCTTCGGATCCTTGTCGTACACGCCGTCGACCTTGGTCGCCTTCAGCAGCAGGTCGGCACCGATCTCGATCGCGCGCAGCGCGGCGCCGGAGTCGGTGGTGAAGAAGGGGTTGCCGGTGCCGGCGGCGAAGATCGCGATGCGGCCCTTTTCCAGGTGGCGGATCGCACGGCGGCGGATGAAGTCCTCGCACACGTCGTTGATCTTGATCGCGCTCATCACTCGCACCTTGGCGCCGAGCTTCTCCAGCGCGTCCTGCATCGCCAACGCGTTGATGACGGTGGCGAGCATGCCCATGTGGTCGCCGGTGACCCGGTCCATGCCGTTGGCGGCCAGGCCGGCGCCGCGGAAGATGTTGCCGCCGCCGATCACCAGCGCCACTTCCGCGCCGGCCTGCTGCGCCTCGATCACCTCATGGGCAAGGCGATTGATGATCTTCGGGTCGATGCCGTAGTCCCCGTCTCCCATCAGCGCTTCGCCGGACAGTTTCAACAGGATACGGCGATAGGCGAGCTGGGACATGGCGACCTCGTTGGGGGATGACGGGCAAACCACACGATTTTAGCCGATGCGCGCCAGCGCGTCTGTGCCGCCGGCGATGCTTCAGCGTTGCGCCTCGCCGGACGAACGCGCGGTGACGCGATTGCGACCGCCGTGCTTGGCGCTGTACAGCATGTCGTCGGCCGCCTGCAGCAGTTCCTGCGCGCTGTTGAAACGCTCGCGGCCGCCCTGGGTGGCCACGCCCGCGGAGAAGCTGATGTGCAGCGGCCCCTGCTTGGTGTCGGCCATAGGCCGCTGCGCGATCTCAGCGAGGATGCGCCGCATCACGCCCAGCGCGGCCTCTTCGCCGGTGTTGGGCAACAGCACCAGGAATTCCTCGCCGCCGAAGCGCGCCACGGTGTCGCTGGCGCGCAGCATCGGCTGCAGGGTCTGCGCGAATGCGCGCAGGACCTGGTCGCCGACCAGGTGCCCGTGCGCGTCGTTGATCTTCTTGAAATCGTCCAGGTCGATGAAGGCCACCGACAGCGGCCAGTCGTGGCGATTGGCCAGTTCGAACTGCTGCTTGAGCAAAGTGTCCAGCTGGTGCCGGTTGAACACGCCGGTGAGCGCGTCGCGGCTGGCCTGTTCGGCCAGGCGCCGTGCGTGCTGCTCGTACTCGTCGGCGCGCTGGCGCACGCGGTTGGCTTCCTGCACTTCGCGCAGGTTGCGCAGCACCATCAGTTCGCGGGCATGGCTGATGATCGCGTCGACCCGCTCCGGCTGCGCGATGCGCACATCGAAGATCGGGCTGACCGCCGGCAGCGCCTCGGCGATGTGGCCCACCACCTCGTCGAAACGGCGGCTGTCCAGTTGCAGGTCGCGATAGGCGCACTGCATGGCGTGGGTGCGCGCGGCTTCGGGATCGTCGCTGAGCCAGATGTCGGCGACGGCGCCGGACAGGCGCACGCAGATGTCGAAGGGCTCGGTCGCGGCGCCGGCAGTGCCGCCGCTGCCGATACTGCGCTGCAGGTAGGCGGGCAGCTTCCACTTGTGCGCCAGCCAGGCGCCGACCTCGGCGCGGTCGGCGCCCAGGTGCTCGCGCTCCAGCGCGCTCAGCCGTTGCGGATCGCCGGCCGCCTCGTGCAGCAGGGCGGCGTACTGGTCGTGGCAGACGTGCAGCAGGGCCAGTGCGCCCATGTCCTGCAGCAGCCCGGCCAGCATCAGTTCCTCGTGCTTGCGCAACCCCGCGGCCTGGCCGAGCAGGCGGCTGGCCAGTGCCGCCAGCACGCTGCGTCGCCACAGCCGTTCCTGCGGCTCGCCGGTGCCGCCGCGCAGGCTCTGCACCATCGAAAAGCCCAACGCCAGGCTCAGCGCGGCGTTGAGGCCGAGCATGGTCAGCGCCTGGCCGAGGTTGTCGACGCGGCGCCGGCTGGCGTACAGCGGGGAATTGGCGATGCGCAGCATGCGCGCGCTCAATGCCATGTCCATGGCGATCGCATCGGCGGTCGCGGCCAGGTCCACGTCCGCATCCTGCGCCAGTTCGATGATGCGCAAGGCAACGCCGGGGGGCGAGGGCAGGTCGCGGGAGTGACTCAGGATCGCTTCGAGTTCAGGATGCATGCACTTCCGATACGGCATGGAATGAGAGGTGGGGGAGCGGCCTGTCCCGGCCTGCGCAGCGTACACCCGTAAAAAAAAAGCCGCGACAAGCGCGGCTCTTTTCTTCCCGGGAGCGGGATCAGGCCAGGCCGGCCTGCTTCATCACTTCGGCGGCGTAGTCTTCCACCACCTTCTCGATGCCTTCGCCCACCGCCAGGCGCTGGAAGCCGACCACGTCGGCGCCGGCGGCCTTCACCGCCTGCTCCACGGTCTGGTCGGTGTTCAACACGTAGGGCTGGCCGTACAGGGTGACCTCGTTGACGATCTTGGCGATCTTGCCGCTGATGATCTTCTCCAGGATGTCGGCCGGCTTGGCCTTGTCCTTCTCCGACATCTTGGCCAGCTCGATTTCCTTTTCCTTGGCCACGAACTCGGCCGGGACGTCGGACGCCTTGACGTGCGGCGGGTTCATCGCCGCGATGTGCATGGCGATGCCGCGGGCCAGGTCGGCGTCGCCGCCCTTGACCTCGACCAGCACGCCGATGCGGCCGCCGTGCACGTAGGCGGCGACGTTGTTGGCGCTGTCGATGCGCACCAGGCGGCGCACCTGCACGTTCTCGCCGACCTTGGCGATGACCGCGGCACGGGCTTCCTCGACGGTCTCGCCGCTGGGCAGCTTGGCGCTCTTCAGCGCTTCGACGTCGGCGGCGCCGGAGGCCAGGGCGGCCTGGACGACGGCGTCGGTGAAGGCCAGGAAGTTGTTGTCCTTGGCGACGAAGTCGGTCTCGGAGTTGATTTCGACCAGGACCGCCTTGCCGCCGTCCTGGGCCATCGCGATGCGGCCTTCGGCGGCGACGCGGTCGGCCTTCTTGTCGGCCTTGGCCAGGCCCGACTTGCGCAGCCACTCGGCGGCGTTGTCGATGTTGCCGGCGTTCTCGGTGAGTGCCTTCTTGCACTCCATCATGCCGGCGCCGGTGCGCTCGCGCAGTTCCTTGACCAGGGAAGCAGTGATTTCCACGGGATGTCCTCACGAAAGGTGGGAAAAGGCCGGCTTGCGGCCGGCCGGTAGATCTGGGAAGCGGGCGCCGCAGGCGGCGCTCGCGAAGCCGGGCGCGCCGAACGCGCCGGGCGGCGGCTGCGCATGATCGCGCAGCCGCATGGCGCGCCGGTTACTCGGCGGCGGGAGCGGTCTCTTCGGCCTTCTTGCCGTTCTTGCGCGGGCCGCGGCCCTTGTCGTCGGCGCCCTCGGCGAACTCTTCCTCGCGCACGCTGGCGGCGTTCGGCGCAGCGGCCTTGCCTTCCAGCACGGCGTCGGCGGCGGCACGGGCGTACAGCTGCACGGCGCGGATGGCGTCGTCGTTGCCCGGGATGGCGTAGTCGACCAGGTCCGGGTTGTAGTTGGTGTCGACCACCGCGATCACCGGGATGCCGAGCTTCTTGGCTTCCTTGATGGCGATGTCTTCATGGCCGATGTCGATGACGAACAGGGCGTCCGGCAGACGGTTCATTTCCTTGATGCCGCCCAGCGAGGCTTCCAGCTTGTCGCGCTCGCGGCGCAGGGTCAGCACTTCGTGCTTGACCAGCTTGTCGAAGGTGCCGTCGGTTTCGGCCGCTTCCAGCTCCTTCAGGCGCGCCACCGACTGCTTGACGGTGCGGAAGTTGGTCAGCGTGCCGCCCAGCCAGCGCTGGGTCATGAACGGCTGGCCGCAACGCTCGGCTTCTTCCTTCACCGCGTCGCGGGCACTGCGCTTGGTGCCCAGGAACAGGATGGTGCCGCGCTTCTGCGCGACGCTGGAGATGAAGTTCATCGCGTCGTTGAACAGCGGAACCGTCTTCTCGAGGTTGATGATGTGGATCTTGCCGCGCGCGCCGAAGATGTACGGCGCCATCTTGGGGTTCCAGTAGCGGGTCTGGTGGCCGAAGTGGACGCCGGCTTCCAGCATCTGACGCATGGTGACCTGGGGCATTGCAGTGACTCCTGATGGGGAACCGGCCGTGCGCGGGCAGGAATGGGTGAAGCGCGCGCATGACGGCGGCCTTGCGGGCCGCACGACGATTCCGGGGTTGGGCCTCCCTGCCGCCTCCGTGGCCGAACTCCTTGCGGAGCACCCCGGCACGGGCGATGGCGGCAGGTGTGAATTCGCCGGTGCGTCCGGCGTGGACGGTCCATCGGCCGATGACAGGCACGACGAAGCCGCGCACTATACCTGGCGGACGGCGGTGGCGCAATGCGCCGGGCGGTTCACTCGGCCGGCAGCGGCTGCAGTGGCGCCTGGTCGTCGAGCCGTGCCGCGAAGCG
>NZ_AQOJ01000059.1:0-3362 GCF_000364685.1 Xanthomonas sp. SHU 166 | reverse complement strand
GCCGCGGCCACGCCGCGCCGCGCGGCGATCGACACGATGCGCGGCACCATCCGCGCCGGCGCGGTGATCACCACCAGGTCCGGCACCCAGGGCAGGTCGGTGAGCCGGCGCACCGTGGGCACGCCGTCGATCTCGCGGTAGCGCGGGCTGACCCAGCCGATCTGCCCCGGGAACCCGGCCGCGCGCAGGCTGCGCACCACCGCCCGCCCGGCCGAACGCTCGCGCGGGCTGCCGCCGACGATGGCGACCGAGGCGGGGCGGAACACGGACTGCAGGTGATAGGTGCTCATGGCGGCGGCGGAGGCGAGCGAATGCGCTAACGGTACACGGCTGGCCGCGGCGCGGGGATGATCCGGGTCGCGCGCTGCGGCGTTGACGGCGATGCCGCGCATCCGGCGACAGCTGCGCTGGCGAGATTCCGGCCTCCGCGTGTCGGGGCTGAAGCCCCTCCCACAGGGAGCTTGGGTCGGCGGCCCGTTACGCACGCACGCGCGCTTGAGCGGAATCCGGAACGACACGGAACATTGCTGGACTTCCCGGTGTGGGAGGGGCTTCAGCCCCGACCCGACCAGGCCACAGAGACCAGGCGGCGGCGTACACCGGGTGCGCAGGGCAGGCGGCGCCGCCTTCCCCGCAGAAAGACCGCGCCAGACGGCTGCCCACCGCCGATCCTTCGCGGATCCGCCATGTCCATCGGAGCCCGTAGGCACAGCCCGGGTCAGCACCCGGTCGCATTGGCGGCCGCATAATGCGGCGATGGAGACGACTCGTGCATAGCGGCGGCCTGGAACTGGCGCTGGTGCTGCTGCTGGCCGCGGTGATCGCGGTGCCCGTGTTCAAGCGCCTGGGCCTGGGCGCGGTGCTGGCCTACCTGGCCGCGGGCGTGGTGCTGGGGCCGGACGGGCTGGGCTTCGTGCAGGACACCGAGCGCATCCTCAACGCCGCCGAGATCGGCGTGGTGATGCTGCTGTTCCTGATCGGCCTGGAACTGTCGCCGGCGCGCTTGAAGGTGATGCGGCATGCGGTGTTCGGTGCCGGCAGCGCCCAGGTCGCGCTGACCGCGCTGCCGCTGGGCGCGCTGGCGCTGTGCATGGGCCTGAACTGGAAGAGCGCGCTGGTGATCGGCCTGGCGCTGGCGCTGTCGTCCACCGCGGTGGGCCTGCAGCTGCTGGCCGAGCGCAAGGCGCTCAACAGCGACTACGGCCGGCTCGGCTTCGCCATCCTGCTGTTCCAGGACCTGATCGCGATCCCGCTGCTGGCCGCGGTGCCGCTGCTCGGCGGCGCCAAGAACGACACCCTGACCTGGACGGAAGTGGGCCAGGCGCTGGGCGCGCTGGCGCTGGTCGTGCTGTGCGGGCGCTTCGTGCTGCGCCACCTGTTCCGCACGGTGGCGCGCACGCGCATGCCCGAGGTGTTCACCGCCAGCGCGCTGCTGGTGGTGCTGGGCAACGCCTGGTTCCTGCAGAAGGCCGGGCTCAGCCCCAGCCTGGGAGCGTTCCTGGCCGGCGTGCTGCTGGCCGATTCGGAGTTCCGCCACGAACTGGAGGCGCAGATCGAGCCGTTCCAGGGCCTGCTGCTGGGCGTGTTCTTCATCGCCGTGGGCATGGGCATCGACCTGGACCGCATCGTCGCCGAGCCGTGGCTGATCGCCGGCGCCGTGGCCACGCTGTTGCTGGTCAAGTTCGCGCTGCTGGCCGGCATCGGCCGCGTGCTGCGCCTGCCCTGGCGCAGTGCGCTGCTGCTGGGCAGCTTGCTGTGGCTGGGCGGCGAGTTCGCCTTCGTGGTGTTCACTGAGGCGCAGCGCGTGCGCCTGCTCGACGACGCCACCCACGACCGCCTGGTCGCGGTGGTCGGCGTGTCGATGGCGCTGACGCCGCTGCTGCTGATCGGCATGCAGCGCCTGCTCGGCGGCAGTGAGGCCAGCAAGGGCAAGCAGCCACCATCGCCGGCCGCGCAGTACGACACCGTGGATGCGCAGCGCGCGCAGGTGCTGATCGCCGGCATGGGCCGCTTCGGCCAGATCGTGGCGCGCCTGCTGACCGCACAGCGCATCCCGTTCGTGGCGCTGGAACACAACCCGGACACGGTGGAGGACCTGCGCCGCTTCGGCAACCAGCTCTACTACGGCGACCCCAGCCGCCCGGACCTGCTGCGCGCGGCCGGCAGCGACGGCATCCGCATCTTCGTGGTGGCGATGGACGACCCGGAAACCAACATCAAGACCACGCGGCTGATCCGCCGGCTCTACCCCACCGCCAAGGTGCTGGCGCGCGCACGCAACCGCCAGCACGCCTGGCGACTGATGGACCTGGGTGCGGAGCCGTTCCGCGAAGTGTTCGCCTCCAGCCTGGAGCTGAGCGAGCAGGTGCTGCTCGGCCTGGGCCTGGACGCGGCGACCGCGCGCGACCGTATCGCCCGTTTCCGCGAGCACGACACGCAACTGCTGCGGGCCCAGCACCTGGTCTACGACGACGATGCGGCGGTGGTGCAGACCGCGCGTGCGGCGCGCGCCGACCTGACCAAGCTGTTCGAGGCCGACGTCAACGATCCGACGGCGGGGCCGGCGGCTACGGCGGGCGCGACAGGCGCGGAACAGCAGCGCAGTTGATGCGGGTGGCTTGGCCGCGCGGCCAACCGTGTCCCAGGAATGCGCTGCGTATGTGCGCTCGTCGCTGCCGACAACCGCGGTGGCGGTAGGTACGCCGTTGTCACGCGCGACAGATCGTGATTCGTGATGGGGACGCCGACGATTCGCCGAGGCACGTGCCCACTGCGTGGTGCGCGTGTAGTCGAGCGTGGTCGCGTCGGGGCTGAAGCCCCTCCCACACTGACGGTCGACAGCGTCCGCGGCGGTGACGCCCTTACTGGCTGCGACGACAGGGGCGGTGGGCTCCCACGGCATGCCGGCTTGCCAACGCCAATGCTCGGCAAGCGCGCTGTGTCCGCACGGCGCCAATCCTTCCATTGTGGGAGGGGCTTCAGCCCCGACTGCAGGATCCAGCCGCCGTGGCGGTGCCGCTCCTGCTGGCATGGAGGCATCTCCCCGAGCACCGGCGCTCACGCCGGCGCGCGGGGCATCGCTTCAGCCCTTGCGTGACGAACGCTTCGCTGCGGTGCCGCTGGCCGCGCGCTTGACGGTTTTCTTCGCGACTTTCTTCGCGACCTTCTTGGCCGCCGGCATCTTCACCGGCGCCGGGGCAGGCTTGCGCTTGGTCGACTTGCCTGGCTTCGCCGAAGCCGAGGCATCGCCCGCCTTGGCCCCGCCACGCTTCGGCGCCGGCGTCACCGGCCGGGTCTCGGTCGTGGCGGTGGCTTCCGGCGGTCGCCGCGGCGGCGGGCGGCGCCCGGCGGTGAGGGTGCGC
>NZ_AQOJ01000058.1:0-2652 GCF_000364685.1 Xanthomonas sp. SHU 166 | reverse complement strand
GCGGTGGCCGACGCGACGGGCGCAGGGGCCGCAGCGGCCACCACCGCGGTCGCCGGCACGGACGCCGCCGGTGCAGCCGGCAGCGACAGCACGCGATAGGCGACCACGCCCAGCAACAGCGCGGCGGGCGCCAGCAACAGCCAGGTTGGACGGGACACGACGGGCATGCGCGAAAGAGCCGGACCACGGGCAGAAGCGCAGCCGGACCCCCTGTCGCCCGGCCGCTGCGAGCCGGCAGTCTACCCCAGGCCACGGCCGCGGCATGCGCCAAATGCATGCCGCGATCCCGGCGCATGGACGTGCGGACCGGCGGCACGGACGAACGGCACGGCGTCACGGGCGGCGCGGTGCAGATCGCAGTGCCGGTGCTGGCCCGGCAGCGTCCGAACGCATTGCTGGGCCTGTTCGGCCCGGTGCGGCCAGCGCGACGCCGCGTACCGCCGTCGCGTGTCGCATTCCGAACGGCGCCGGCTGGAGGTGGTTCGCAACCGGCCGAAATGCGTGCCGTCCCCCGCTCCGCCGCAAGTCGGCCTCCAGCGCGAAGCCCGCCGCCCGTCTAAGATGCGTGCTTCCCCTGATTGCCCCACCGACCGATGCCGTTCCTCGAACTGACCATGCGCTGCACCGACGCCACCCAGCCCCGCTACGAGACCGCGCTGGAGGATGTCGGCGCGCTGGCGGTGACCCTGCTCGATGCCGACGCCGACACCAGCAACGAACGCGCGATCCTGGAACCGGGCGTGGGCGAGACCCCGCTGTGGGGCACGCTGGTGCTCACCGCGCTGTTCCCCGAGGAGCAGGACGCGCTGGTGTTGCTGGCTGCGCTGGAGGCCTTCGACCCCGGGCTGGACTGGACCCAGGCCACCTTCCGCAAGGTCGACGACCAGGACTGGGAACGGGCCTGGCTGGACCAGTTCCAGCCGATGCGCTTCGGCGCGCGCACCTTCATCGTACCGTGGAACCATGAGCTGCCCGAAGACGCCAGCGGCGCCGATGCCGCCGTGGTGCGCCTGGACCCGGGCCTGGCGTTCGGCTCCGGCACCCACCCGACCACCGCGCTGTGCCTGCGCTGGCTGGATGCGCTGGCCACCGACGGCGTCCTGGCGCAGGCGCGCGTGCTCGATTTCGGCTGCGGCTCGGGAATCCTGGCGCTGGCCGCGCTGAAGCTGGGCGCCGCCGCCGCGGTGGGCGTGGACAACGACCCGCAGGCGCTGCTGGCCAGCCACGACAACGCCGAGCGCAACGCGGTGGGCGAGCGCTTGGCCGTGTACCTGCCTGCCGACGAACCGGAGGCCACCTATCCGGTGGTGGTGGCCAACATCCTCGCCTCGGCGCTGGATGCGCTGGCGCCGACCCTGGCCGCGCGCGTGGCGCCGGGCGGGCGCATCGCCCTGTCCGGGATCCTGCACGGCCAGGAACAGGAGCTGCTGCAGCGCTACGCACCGTGGTTCACCCAACTGCGCACCGAACAGGACGGCGACTGGATGCGCATCGACGGCGTGCGCCGGGACTGAACCGGGGCGCGGCCCCGCAAGGCCAGCCGGCCCATAGCGCAGAAGACAGTATCGCTAACATTTCACTAATGGACAGCGCTGCGAACCAAGCGCAGTGGCCGGCGCGGCTATATCTCGCCTCCCCTGCGGAGGTGCGTGTGAACAGCAAGCTGTACGAACGGGTGCGCGAAGCGCGCAAGCTCACCGGCCTCACCCAGGAGGCCCTGGCGCTGGACCTGGGCGTGACCCGCAGCGCCGTGGCGCAGTGGGAAATGGCCGAAGGCACCGCGCCGGCGCTGGAGCACCTGATCGCCCTGGCCCGCCGCAGCGGGCTGCATTTCGAGTACCTGGCCACCGGCCGTGGCGAGCGCGTGTTCGGCGAACCGATGGCGGCGGACGCCGCGGCCATCGGCGAGCTGCCCAACCACTACCAGTTCACCGACCAGCAACTGCGCCTGCTGGAGCGCTTCGACAGCCTGAGCCCGCGCCAGCGCGCCGGCCTGCTCGACCTGCTCGACACCCGCAAGTCGCGCTGAGCACGCCGCGGGACCCTCGCGCCGTAGAGCGTCCAGCGCTGACCAAGGCCGCGATCCGCCGGCAGCGCACTGCAGATCCCGCCGGCGCGTGCTTGAATACGGCTCTCGCCGTCGTCGCCCGCGCGCATGCCCGATCGCACTCCGCCCCGCCCCAGCCTCGCCACCTTGCTGCGTCAGCCCGATCCGTCCGCCATACAGGGCGAGACCCCGGTCGCGCCGGCGGCGGGCGGTGACACGTCGGCACCCGCGACGTCGCTGACCGACACTGCAGCGCCGCCCGTGGCGTCGAGCGTCTCGCCAGCGTCTGCGAACGTGAAGCCGGCCGAGGAAGAGACTGACGCGGTCCACGCCGCACCTGACGCGGGCGACCTGGAGACGCTGTCGCCAGTCCGCGCTTCGGCGACGGACCCGGCACTGGCACCGGCCGCGGGCGCGACTCCCGCGACAGTCCCCACCTCGCCAGTGTCCGCCGCCGCCGCGCCCAGCTTCCTGCATGGCCCGCGCGAACGCCGCCCGGTGCTGCGTGCCGCGCCCTGGCAGTGGATCGCACTGGCCGGGCTGGGCCTGCTGCTGGCGCTGCAGATCCTGATCGCCGATCGCCAGCGCCTGGGCGCCGACCCGCG
>NZ_AQOJ01000057.1:0-11813 GCF_000364685.1 Xanthomonas sp. SHU 166 | reverse complement strand
CGGCCGTGGCAGGCGCAGCGGATCGACCACAACGTGCTGGCGTCTTTGCGCGCGCGCTGCTCCAGCGTGTCGAAATCCAGCTGCATCACCTGGGCGATGTCGCGCCCGACCAGTGGCGAACGGTCGGGCTTGCCGAGCTGTTCCAGCGTGGCCTCGTTGACCGCTAGCACGCGGCCGTCGCCGCCGACCGCGATCAGCGCCTCGTGCAGCAGCCCGGCGAACTCGGGGCGGCTGTGGAAGCGCAGGATCCAGGCATGCCGGTACTGTTCCAGGAAGTATGCGCGGGCGATCTGCGCCGCCGACATGCGCACCAGCGCGCCGGTATGGCATTGCACCAGCTTGGTATCGCGCGGGTCGGGCGTGGAAGCGTCCAGCACCGCCAGCAGATGGCCTTGCGGATCCAGGATCGGCGCGCCGCTGCAGGACAAGGGCAGGTGCCGCTCCAGGTAGTGTTCGCCGCGGTGCACGCTCAGCGCACTGCCCTCCACCGCACAGGTGCCGATGCCGTTGGTGCCCTGGTAGCGTTCGGCCCAACTGGCGCCACAGAACAGCCCGGTCTCGCGGAACGCACGCAGCAGCGCCGGATCCTGCACGCTGTGCAGCACCGTGGCCTCGGTGTCGGCGAACACCACCGCGTAGCTGCCGCCGGCGATCTGTTCGTAGAGATTTTCCATCTCCACCTTGGCGATGCGCAGCAGCGCCTCCAGCCGCTGCTGGCGTTCGCGCAGCTCGCCGTCGTCGTGGACCATCGGCGAGGGGTGGGTGTCCGGGGCCAGGCCGTACTCGTCGAGGCAGCGCCGCCACGAGCGTGCCAGCGCCGGCGGCAAGGACTCGATCTGGCGGAAATGGCGCATGCGCGCCAGCGGCGCGCAGTCGGCGTCGGCGGCGGATGGTGCGACGACCTTGGCTTGCGCGAGGCTGGCGACAGTCGACTCGGACATGGGCGCGCTCTCGTCCCCCCCAGGGGCCCTTGCGCAAGTGACGCACAAACCAGGCCTGGGCTCAACCCGCAGTGCAGCAAAGCGATGGCGTCGCCCGTCGTCGATCCCCCGGTCGCGCTGGGATCCTCGCTCCATCATGACTGTCGGTGGGCGTGCAGGACGCGCCGCGCCCCGGCAGCGCCCTGTCGTAGTGCATCCGCATCCACCGTCGCGCGGTGGGAACGGCGACTTGGCGAATCGAATCGAGTGCCGCACCGCACCGCCCGCTACGCAGACGGCGCGCTGCGCGCTGCCGCATGCGCCCGGCCGAAGTCGGGTTATGCCAGTGCCGGGCCGTTGCGGCTCGGTGCGTCCCGCTCGCGCGCCAATTCCTGCTGTTGCGCGAGTTGCCGTTCGCGGTCGATCGCCTGGTTCGCGGCCTGCAGTCGCTGGTCGGACTGCTCCACCGGAGTGGCGAGCGCCACTTGCACATCTACGCTGGCGCGTTTTTGCGCCGGGTCGCGCTGTTCACCTTCGACCACCACTAGATGGCCCTTCTCGGTGAGCGCCACGCGATCGGCCCGTTCCAGTGCGTTCGACGCCAGCGGCGCGTTGCCGGGGCCGCCATTGTCCCGGCAAGCGGCCAACGCAGCGCGGCTCAGGCGTTCGCTGGCCGCATCGTACGGTTTGCCCAGATCCTGGTCGATCCTTCTGACGCCCTCGCGGATCTGCTCGAGCAGCGCATGATTCCGGTGGCTGGCGTCGTTCGGGCCGGGCGCCGACGCCGGAGCGCGATCCGGCGCAGGCGTTTGCGGTTGCTGCTGCTCGCTGCGTTCGCGCAACTGCGCCGGGGTCGGTACGTGCAGCAGCGTTTCGCTCTTGCCGTCCTTGCGCAGTTGAAGATCCACGCTCTGATCGGCATTGCCGACGCGCTTGACCTCGTCGCGCTGCACCGCGCTCCACTTGCCGCCGACGAAGGCGGTACCGTGACCGTTCCCATCGAAGACGACCACATCGTTGTCCGCGCCGAACAGGCTCGACGACTGCGCGACCGTCTTGCCGTTCCGGCCTTTGAGGTTGTAGCCGAACGCACTGTCCTGGTCGAGGGCGCTGATCAGTTTTGGCGACTGGCCGTTCTGCAGGAACAGGGTCTTGGTCGCGTTGTACTGATGCAGCGCATCCGCGTGGGCGGTATCGCCCTTCAGGTCGACCGGGCTGCGCAATGGGTCGGCGGAGACCGCCGCAAAAGCATCGTGCAGGGGATTTCCAGGCTGCGCCGCACGGAGCTTGTTGAACACCTCGGTACCTGCGAGCGCGTGGTGGACGCCGCTCTCGATGTAGTCGGGCACCACCTCGCCTTTCTTGTTTGTCTTGTTCGGCAGCAGCGCGTCGACCTTGTTCACCACGTCCTCGACGCTGCCGAGGCTGCCGTCGTTGATGCCCTTGAGGATCTTCGGATACTGACTCTTGCCGGCCTGGTTCTCCAGCTTCATCAGCACGGTGGCGTACTTGGCCTGGTCGTCCAGGCTCGCGTTCTTGTACAACTCCGTCTGGCGCAATTGGTGCAGCGCGCCGCCATGGTCCTTCTTGCCGTCGCCTTCGCGCATCAGATGGTCGATCTGCGTGCGGTCGCGATCGTGTACGAATTGCACGCCTGCATCGGAGGCCAGGAAGGTATTGAGGTTCTTGAGCACGGTTGCATCGGGTGCGCGGCCGTTGTCCGCGCGGATGGCATCGCCATTGCGCTGCAGATCGGAGATCGTCTGTGTTCTTTGGTTTTCCGACAGCGCCAGACTCGGAGTCTGCCGGGCGGCCCATGTCTGGTAGGCATCCACCAGCGTCGGGACGACGTCCGGATGTGCGCCCAGGTCGGTCTGCAGCGTGCCGATGCTGAAGCCGCTGTTGGCCACCGGCTTGAGCGTGTTGCCCTCGACCGATCCGGCGAACGACAGGTGATAGGCCACATTCTTGGGGCCCAGGCTGCCTTCCGAGGCCACGCCGATGGCGAAGTAGCCCAAGGTCTTGAGTTGCGCGTCGGTGAGTTGCGGCGTTGCCGCGGTGGGGGCGGTGTTTGGATCGGACATGTCGCTGTTCCCCGATGGTGTGTCGTCCCTGTAGACGCTCGCGTTAGCCTCTGCCTTCTCCGCAGAGCTTGAGGTTGGTGCGTGCGGCGCGGATCACGCGGAGGTAATCGTCGACGAGGGCGGGCGTCATGCCATCGCTGATGGCGTCGTCGCTGCGCTTGGCGTCGTCCTGGTAGGGCGCCAGCGTCTGCCGGCATCCGGCATCGTCGCCGAGTTTATGCTGGGTCAGCGCGTAGTCGTTGCGGATGGCGCCGGCGTCGCTGAAGCTGAGGGCCGCCACGCAGTCGCGATAGAGCGGCGCGAGCGCCGTTTCGGCACCCGCATAGTCCTTGCGATCGTAGGATGCCTGGAAGGCCTTGCGCGTTCGCTGCATGGCTTCAGGCGTGCAGGTCGCAGCCTGTTTCAGATAGTCGCCTGCGAAGCTGCCGTTGCCGCCGCAGTACTCCCGGCACGCGCTTTCGGCGCCGGCCGTGGCGGACACCGCCACGCCGTCTGCCTTGGGTGCGAACTGCAGCGTGCAGGTGCCGTCGTCGACCGCGGCCTGGGTCCCGTGCAGCGTGCCGCTGAAGCTGCAACCGGCATCGACATTCTGCGTTTCGAGGGTGAAGCGTGCATCGGGCTGCACGGTCAGCTGGCCCCAGCCGGGCTGGGTGGCATAGTGGCCGGGGGGCGCTTGCGCGGCCGCCGCATCGTGCGTCGCAGCAGGCGCCGTCGGGCCGTTCGCGGCAGGCGCGGGGGCGGTCGGGGGCACGGAGGGAGTCGCGCTCGCGGGTGCCTGGGCGGCGTTGCCGCAGGCGCACAGGGTCGCCGCGCAGCACAGGGAGAGCAGCAGTCCATGCGGGATCGGTGCGGCGGCCAGGATCCTGGCGGTCCAGCGAGGCGCGGTGTCCATCCGATCATTCCATCGACGCGGGCGGCCGAGTCTAGCCCCGCCCGGATCGGCGCCGCAAGCCTGGATGCCGCGTCGCAATCGGTCGTGGAACGGCGGCCCGCCGGGTAGGCGGCCGGCAAGCGCGATGGCCAGGTGTCGACGCTGCCGTTCCGCCGGAAGTGCCCCAGCCTTACAACGCGTAACCGAACTGCTGCTTGAACTGGTCGTTGAATTCGTCGAAGTCGAAGCGCTGGTTCTGCGTGCCCGGGTGCTCGACCTTCAGGGCGCCCATCAGGTTGCCCATGCGGCCGATGGTCAGCCAGTCGCAGCCGCGCTGGATGCCGAAGATCAGGCCGGCGCGGAAGGCGTCGCCGCAGCCGGTGGGGTCGACCACGCGGCGCTCGTGCGCCGGCGGGATGTCGTAGGTCTTCTCGGGGGTGTGGACCAGGGCGCCCTTGGGGCCCTGGGTGGTGATGTAGGCCTGCACGCGCGAGACGATGTCCTTCTCGTTCCAGCCGGTGCGTTCCTGCAGCAGGTTGGACTCGTAGTCGTTGACCACCACGTAGTCGGCCTGCTCGATGAACTGGCGCAGTTCCGGACCGTTGAACAGCGGCATCGCCTGGCCGGGGTCGAAGATGAACGGCACGCCGCCGGCGCTGAACTCCTCGGCGTTCTGGATCATGCCCTCGCGCCCGTCCGGGCCCACCAGGCCCAGGGTCACGCCCGGCACGTCCTTCACGTGGTTCTCGTAGCTGCGCATCATCGCGCCCGGATGGAACGCGGTGATCTGGTTGTTGTCGTGGTCGGTGGTGATGAACGCCTGCGGGGTGAACAGCTCCTCGATCACCTTGACCCGCGACAGGTCGATGCCCAGCGCCTGGAAATGCTCGCGGTACGGGCCGAAGTCCTGGCCCACGGTGCCCATCGGGATCGGGTGGCCGCCCAGCAGGTGCAGGTTGTAGGCGATGTTGCCGGCGCAGCCGCCGAACTCGCGGCGCATCCGCGGCACCAGGAACGACACGTTCAGGATGTGCACCTTGTCCGGCAGGATGTGGTTCTTGAACTGGTCCGGGAACACCATGATGGTGTCGTAAGCGAGAGAACCACAGATCAGTGCAGACATCGGGCAGGCCTTGGCGGAGGAATGAGCCCGCATTCAGGCGGGCGAGGGGCGGGGTCGCCGCGGCGCAAAGGGTAACGGCTGCGGCCCGGCAGGGCCAGAACCACGATCCATCGCGGTCCCGCCGATACCACGCAACGCGTGGTTTTAGCGAGAATTTTCCTTGCCCGCACCCAGGCGGGTTGCTAGGCTAGCGGACTTCGTTTTCTGCCCATTTTTTCGCCATTCTGGCGACGGCGCGCGCCCCAGGACCTAATCCCCCGATGTTCAAGAAACTCCGCGGCATGTTCTCCAACGACCTGTCCATCGATCTGGGCACGGCCAACACCCTCATCTACGTGCGTGGCCAGGGCATCGTGCTGAACGAACCGTCGGTGGTCGCGGTGCGCCAGGACCGGGCGATCGGCGGCACCCGCTCGGTGGCCGCGGTCGGCGCCGAGGCCAAGCAGATGCTCGGCCGTACGCCGGGCCACATCACCACCATCCGCCCGATGAAGGACGGCGTCATCGCCGACTTCACCTACACCGAGGCGATGCTGAAGCATTTCATCAAGAAGGTGCACAAGTCGCGCTTCCTGCGCCCCAGCCCGCGCGTGCTGGTGTGCGTGCCGGCCGGCTCCACCCAGGTCGAGCGCCGCGCGATCAAGGAATCGGCCGAGGAGGCCGGCGCCCGCGACGTGTACCTGATCGAGGAACCGATGGCCGCGGCGATCGGCGCCGGCATGCCGGTCACCGAGGCGCGCGGCTCGATGGTCATCGACATCGGCGGCGGCACCACCGAGGTCGCGGTCATTTCGCTGAACGGCATTGTCTATTCGCAGTCGGTGCGCATCGGCGGCGACCGCTTCGACGAGTCGATCACCAACTACGTGCGCCGCAACCACGGCATGCTCATCGGCGAGGCCACCGCCGAGCGGATCAAGCTGGAAATCGGCTGCGCCTATCCGCAGGCGGTGGTGCAGGAGATGGAGATCTCCGGCCGCAACCTCGCCGAGGGCGTGCCGAAGATGATCAAGATCAACTCCAACGAAGTGCTGGAAGCGCTGCACGAGCCGCTGTCGGGCATCGTCTCGGCGGTCAAGCTGGCGCTGGAGCAGACCCCGCCGGAACTGTGCGCCGACGTCGCCGAGCGCGGCATCGTGCTGACCGGCGGCGGCGCGCTGCTGCGCGACCTGGACCGGCTGATCTCCGAAGAAACCGGCCTGCACGTGCAGGTCGCCGACGATCCGCTGACCTGCGTGGCCCGCGGCGGCGGCCGTGCGCTGGAACTGGTGGACATGCACGGCAACGAGTTCTTCGCGCCGGAGTGAATGTGAGGCCGGGAATGGGGAGTCGGGAATGGGGAATAGAATGGCCCCTCCGCCTCCGCACTGCCGGCTCCCTCTCCACTCGCCTGCCTGCGCTCCGGCCCGATCGCGCCGGGAGCGCGCCGTTGTTGTTCGATTCCCCACTCCCGATTCCCCACTCCCGGCTTTAGCCCGTGCCTCCTTACGCCGGTCCTCCCGTCACCGCCCGCCCCGGCGAATCCGCCAGCACGCCGCGCCTGCTGGCCTACCTGGCGTTGGCGCTGGTGCTGATCGTGCTCGACGCGCAGGCCGACTGGCTGGCCCGCCTGCGCAGCCAGGCCACGGTGCTGGTGCAGCCGATCTGGGCGCTGGCCGGCCTGCCCGGACGGCTGGGGTCGCAGGTGCAGGAGAACGCGGCCAGCCACGCGCAGTTGGTCAAGGAAAACCGCGCGTTGCGCAACGAACTGCTGATCGCCAAGGCGCGCCTGACCCGGCTGCAGACCGCGGCGCTGGACAACGCGCAGCTGCGCGAACTGCTGGGCGTGGCCGAGCGCCGCGGCCTGGACGTGCAACTGGCGCCGATCCTGGACATCGACCTGGACCCGACCCGGCAGCGCTTGGTGCTCGATGCCGGCAGCCGCGACGGCGTGCACGTCGGCCAGGCGGTGATCGACGCCGGCGGCCTGATGGGCCAGGTGATCGCGGTGACCCCGCTGCACTCCACCGTGCTGCTGCTGACCGACCCCGACCACGCGGTGCCGGTGACGGTGGCGCGCAACGGCGTGCGCCTGATCGTCTACGGCCGCGGCGGCAGCCTGGAACTGCGCGACATCCCGCTCAGCGCCGGCGTCGAGGTGGGCGACGAGATCGTCACCTCCGGCCTGGGCGGCCGCTTCCCGGCCGGCTTCCCGGTCGGCACCATCTCCGCCCTGCGCCCGGACGACACCCACGCCTTCCTGGTCGGCGAGCTGAAGCCGGCGGCGAAGCTGGACCGCGGGCGGGATGTGTTGTTGCTGCGGCCTTCGGCCGCTGCAACGGGATTGGGGATTGGGGATTCGGGATTGGTGAAAAGCCGGGCCAACAGCGCCGACGCCTCCTCGGCGGCGGCCCAGCCGCCGGCTGCCTCCGCGGCCCCGCGTATCCAGGCCACCGCTCCAGCGGCCGCGCCGGGAGCACGCAAGACCGAATCGATGACTCACGCCACCAACGGCAGCGGTACCCCCGGCACGCCCAAACGAGCGACCGCTTCGCCAATCCCCAATCCCCAATCCCCAATCCCGGCTCCAAAGGAGCCCACCCAATGAGCCGCCTGCGCAGCAAAGGCTGGGTGCTCCCGGTCAGCGTGATCGTGGCGCTGTTGCTGGGGTTGATGCCGTTGCCGCTGGTGGTGCAGCCGCTGCGGCCGTACTGGCTGGCGCTGGTGGTGGCGTACTGGGTGATCGAGACGCCGGACAAGGTCGGGCTGGGCTTCGCCTTCGCGGTCGGGGTGCTCGCCGATCTGCTGTACGGCGGGGTGCTGGGCGAGCAGGCGCTGCGCCTGGTGATCCTGAGCTTCATCCTGCAGCGCTTCCGCGCGCGCATCCGCTTCTTCCCGATGTCGCAGCAGGCGCTGGCGATCGGCGGCCTGCTGGTCAACGACCGCATCGTCGCCGCGGCGGTGCACCTGGCCGTCGGCGAGCCGACCCTGCCGTGGAACTACTGGTGGGCGCCGCTGCTGGGCATGGCGCTGTGGCCGCCGCTGTTCGTGCTGCTGGACGCGCTGCGGCTGGGCCGGCGGAGCAAGTAGCATGGCCCTGCATCCGCGTCGCGCGCAGAAGAACCCGCACGCCGAGGCCGAGCAGTTCCGGCGCCGCGCGGCGCTGGGCTTCCTGTGCGTGCTGCTGGCGCTGCTGGGCCTGGGCGCCTGGTATTTCAAGCTGCAGGTGCTGGACCACGACATCTACGCCACCCGCTCGGACGCCAACCGCATCAAGCCACGGCCGGTGGTTCCCGGGCGCGGCATGATCTACGACCGCAACGGCCGCCTGCTGGCCGAGAACGTGCCCGCGTTCCGGCTCGACGTGACCCCGGACAAGGTCGCCGACATGGACGCGCTGCTGGCCGAGCTGGGCAAGGTCATCGCGCTGTCGCCGGAAGACATCGAGCGTTTCCAGGCCGCGCGCAAGGCCAGCCGCAGCTTTCGTCCGATCACCCTGAAGCTGCGTGTCAGCGAAGAGGAGCGGGCGCGCTTCGCGGTGGACCGCTGGCGCTTCCCGGGCGTGGAGCTGGAACCCTACCTGACCCGGCACTACCCCTACGGCGACCTGTTCGCGCACATCATCGGCTACGTCGGCCGCATCGACGAGAAGGACCTGGAGACGCTGGGCGAGGGCAACGCGGCGCTGACCCACATCGGCAAGTCCGGGCTGGAGCGCTATTACGAGGAGCAACTGCGCGGCAAGGTCGGCTACGAGCAGGTCGAGACCAACGTGCAGGGCCGCGCGATCCGCACCGTCGGCCGGGTGCCGGCGCAGTCCGGCGCCGACCTGCGCCTGTCCATCGACGCCGACCTGCAGCGCGCCATGGTCGCCGCGTTCGGCGACTACCAGGGCTCGGCCATCGCCATCGATCCGCGCACCGGCGAGATCCTGGCGATGGTCAGCCTGCCGTCCTACGACCCCAACCTGTTCGTCAACGGCATTTCCCACGCCGATTTCCAGGCGCTCAACAGCGACCCGTCGCGGCCGCAGTTCAACCGCCTGGTGCTGGGTGGCGTGGCGCCCGGCTCCACCATCAAGCCGTTCATGGGCCTGGCCGGCCTGGACAGCGGCACCCGCCGCCCGGAGGACAAGATCCTCTCCACCGGCATGTTCTACCTGCCCGGGGTCAGCCGCGGCTGGGGCGACTCGCACCGCGGCGGCCACGGCTGGACCGACCTGCGCAAGTCGATCGCGCAGTCGGTGAACACCTACTATTACAAGCTGGCCATCGACATGGGCATCACCAAGGTCGACCAGTACATGACCCGCTACGGCTTCGGCGTGCCCACCGGCATCGACCTGGTCGGCGAGACCGGCGGCATCGTGCCCTCGCCGGCGTACAAGGCCAAGAGCCGCAAGGAAGCCTGGTACCCCGGCGACACGGTCAACATCGCCATCGGCCAGGGCGACTGGAAGGTGACCCCGCTGCAACTGGTGCGCGGCGTCGCCGGCCTCGCCGACGGGCAACTGCGCACGCCGCACCTGGTGATGGCCACGCGCCAGGCCTTCGATCAGCCCTGGGCGCCGGTGCAGCCGGGCCCGAGCAAGCCGATCAGCGACAATCCCAGCAACCTGCAGGCGGTGCGCGAAGGCATGATGGACACCATGCGCCCGGGCGGCAGCGGCTATGCCATCACCGTCGGCGCGCCCTACCAGATGGCCGGCAAGACCGGCACCGCGCAGGTGGTCAGCCGCAAGGGACTGGCGGCGGTCGATCCGCGCAGCCTGCCGATGCACCTGCGCCACCGTTCGCTGTTCGAGGGCTTCGCGCCGGCGGAGCGGCCGACCATCGCCCTGGCGATCGCGGTGGAAGGCGGCGGCTACGGCGCCAGCACCGCTGCACCGATCGCGCGCAAGATCTTCGATGCCTGGCTGCTCGGCCGGCTGCCGCCCGGCGTGGAGCCGCTGGACAGCCTGCGCGGCGCCACCGCCTTCGGCAGCCACCTGTACTACGCCGAGGATCCCGGCTCGCGCGCCGCCGCCGATGCGGTCGCCCTGGCCGCCGGCGAACGCCCGGTGCTGATCGGCCAGGCCGAGGTGGATGCGGCGGTGGTACCGCTGCAGTCCGCAGCGCCGGCGATCCCCGACGAGATTCCGGACGAGCGATGAAGGATTTCCTGCGCTGGCTGGTCGAGATCGGCGGCCGCTTCACCCGTACCCTGGACTGGCCGCTGTGCCTGGCGCTGGGCGCGCTGATGGCGATGGGGCTGGCGGTGCTCAAGAGCGCCGGTGGCATGCACCTGGTGATGGCGCAGGGCGCGCGGTTCGCCATCGGTGCGGCGGCGATGTGGAGCCTGTCGCGGGTGTCGGCGCTGCGCCTGCGCGCCTGGACCCCGCTGATCTACGCGCTGTCGATGCTGCCGCTGCTGGCGGTGTTCGTGCTGGGCACCGGCAAGTACGGGCGGCAGTGGCTGGACCTGAAGGTGTTCTACCTGCAGCCGGCCGAGCTGTTGAAGATCAGCATGCCGATGATGGTGGCCTGGTACCTGCACCGCATGCCGCTGCCGCCGCGCATTCCGACCGTGCTGGTCAGCGCGGTCATCATCGGCATTCCCACCGCCTTGATCATGCTGCAGCCGGACTTCGGAACCGGCGTGCTGATCGCCGCCAGCGGCGGCTTCGTGCTGCTGCTGGCCGGCCTGCCGTGGTGGTGGGTGGGCATCGCCGTCGGCGGCGTCGCCGCGGCCGCGCCGGTGGCCTGGCTCTGGCTGCTGCGGCCCTACCAGAAGGACCGCATCATGATGTTCCTCAACCCGGAGAACGACGCGCTCGGCGCCGGCTGGAACATCATCCAGTCCAAGATCGCGATCGGTTCCGGCGGCCTGCACGGCAAGGGCTGGGGCATGGGCTCGCAGTCGCACCTGAACTTCATTCCCGAGCAGACCACCGACTTCGCGTTCTCCGTGCTCAGCGAGGAGTTCGGCTGGATCGGCGTGGCCACGGTGATGACCCTGTACCTGATCGTGATCGGGCGCTGCCTGTGGATCGCCTCGCAGGCGCGCGACACCTTCTCGCGGCTGCTGGCCGGCGCCACCGGCCTGGCGTTCTTCGTCTACGTGCTGGTCAACGGCGGCATGATCTCCGGGCTGCTGCCGGTGGTCGGCGTGCCGATGCCGCTGATGAGCTACGGCGGCACCTCGGCGGTGTCGCTGCTGGCCGGGCTGGGCCTGGTGATGGCGGTGAAGGCGCACCGTCCGGTGCACGGCTACTGAACCAGCGCACGGCGTTCCAGGCGCGCTGGCTTAACCGCAACCTTGCAGGCAGGTGACGGCATTATTGCGGCGCATGTCGTGCATCCGCACAATGCGCGTCGATGCCACGTGACGCGCGCCGCTCCCCCCGGCCCACAGGTGTGCAGGAACTTCCGGGTAGGCAGGTGCGACCCCGCGCATCCATCCCAGCCCACATCGCCGAGGCATCCTCCGCAGCGCATCCGCCGATCCGGGCTCCGGCCCAGCCGTCTGCGTCGTCCGCCGCTGCCTCGTCGTTCCCGTGGTTGTCCAGAGGCTCGGCGTTGGCCGGGATGGATGCGTGTCGATGAAATTCCTGCGCGTGTTGCTGTTGACGAGCGTGGTGCTGGGCCTGAGCGGCTATGCACTGCTGCGCTATTACTTTCCGCCGGGGGCGCTGCACGCCCGTGGCTACGGGCGCACGACCCTGGTGCATCCGCAGGGGGCGCCGCAGGGCCTGGTGATCCTGCTGGCCAGCGGCAGCCCGGCGCAGCGGCAGGACGCCGCGCGGCGCATCGCCGCCAGCGGCGCGCTGGTCGCGGTGGTCGACGGCCAGCGCTATC
>NZ_AQOJ01000056.1:0-15428 GCF_000364685.1 Xanthomonas sp. SHU 166 | reverse complement strand
GTTGCTGCAGCGGCCGGACGCGCTGCGGGCGCTGGTGCTGGATGCCGGTGCCTGCGCGCAGTCGCGTCCGGTGCAGGCAGACGCGCGCGGCGCCTGCGCGGCCGTGGGCGGCGACGCATGACGTGGCTGCCCTATATGGTCGCGGGTGTGATCGCGGTCGTCTTCCTCGGCAGCGCCGCCCTGTCGATCGGTGCGCTGTATCGCATGGGGCGCAACCAGGTGACGGACCTGCTGGAGGCTTCGTTCCGCGAGCAGGCGTTTCCGGGCGAGCACGGGCCGTTGCGTGGCAGCGACCTGACCGTGGTCAGGCGATCCAGGCAGACCATCGAAAGCAGCGACGGCCACGTGTATTCGATCGCACCCGGTGCCGCGCTGCAGACCGCCGATGCGTTCTGGTACTGCGTCGGGCCGGGACCGAGCGGGTTCCTGGCCATTCCGGTGGTGACGTCCGGCTTCGGCAAGGCGCAGGTGCGTTGGATCGTGCGGCCGATGACCGAGGGGCGCATGCGCGTGGCGCTGCAGTTCGACCGCAAGGCGACCCGCCTGGCCTTCGGCACGCGGCCGGCTGCGCGCTGAGTCCGCCGACCCGGGCGAGGCATTCAGGCGCGCGAGGCGCAAAGGGAACTGCCCATCGCGTCGTCGCGCCGTCCCTTTGTCCTCGGCGTGCCCGGCGGCATGCGCCATGACCGACGCCGCGGAATCCGGCGGCGCATCGAGTGCCATCGGGCCTCGGCCCCGCCATGCGCCGGCTGGCGCGGCCGGCGCCGAGCGGAATTGCTGCGCTGCAGGTTGATTGTTCACTTGTGATTGCTATATTCATATGCGAACAGTCGCCGTGCCATCGCCATCCTGGGCGTGCATGCTGCGGCCTTCCTTCATCGCGCCCGATCCCGGGCAGAGGCGTGCCATGCGTGACCCCAGCCACTTCCGTCCCTCGCGCGTCCGTGGGCGATCCGCTGTGGCCGTCGTTCCGGGCGTGCGCGCATGGCGCTGAGCGCTGTCGCCGCCGACGCCGCCCTGGCGCCGCGCGCGCTGGGCCGCAGTGGCGTGCAGCTGTCCACCCTGGGCTTCGGCGCCGCGCCGATCGGCAATCTGTACGCCGAGGTGGACGACGCGGTGGCGCTGGCCGCGGTGGCGGACGCCTATGCCGCCGGCATCCGCCATTTCGACACCGCGCCGTACTACGGCTACGGGCTGAGCGAGCAACGCCTGGGGCAGGGCCTGCGCGGGCTGCCGCGCGCCAGCTACACGCTCTCGACCAAGGTCGGCCGCTGCGTCTACGACGATGCCGCGGCCGCGCCTGGGCGCGAGGGCTTCGCCGTGGCCGGGCGCCGCGCCGAATTCGACTACAGCCGCGACGGCGTGCTGCGTGCCTTCGAGAGCAGCCTGCAGCGGCTCGGCACCGATCACATCGATGTGCTGCTGCTGCACGACATCGGCCGCCTGACCCACGGCGAGCGCCATCCGGCGATGCTGCGACAGGCGCTGGACGAAGCGCTGCCGACGATGGCCGCGCTGAAGGCACAGGGCGCGTGCCGGGCGATCGGCATCGGCGTCAACGAGGAAGACGTGGCGGTGGAACTGATGCCGCTGTTCCCGCTCGACTGCGTGATGCTGGCCGGCCGCTACACCCTGCTCGAACAGCACGCCGCGCAGCGGATCATGGCGCAGGCGCTGCAGCGGCAGATCGGCATCCTGGTGGCCGGGCCGTACAGTTCCGGCCTGCTGAGCGACGCGCGCGGGCCGGGCGAGACCTACAACTACGCACCGGTGGATGCAGCCACGCTGCAGCACGCGCAGCGCCTGTTCGCGGCCTGTGCGGCGCACGGCGTGGACGTGGGCGCGGCGGCGCTGCAGTTCCCGCTCGCCCATCCGGCGGTGAGCGCGGTGGTCGCCGGCATGCGCACGCCGGCCGAAGTGGCCAGCGCCGCCACGCGCCTGCGCGCGGCGATTCCCGCGGCGCTGTGGCAACAGTTGCGCGACGACGACCTGCTGCGCGCGCCGGTGCCGACGCCGTGACCATCATCGACGCCCATGTGCATTTCTGGCGCCTGGCGCGTGGCGACTATGCCTGGCTGACCCCGGACCTGGGCGTGCTGTACCGCGATTACCTGCCCGAGGACCTGACTGCGACGCTCGACGCGCAGGGCGTGACCGCGCTGGTGGCGGTGCAGGCAGCGCAGAGCGAGGCGGAAACCCGCTATCTGCTGCAGTTGGCACGTGCCGAGCCGCGCATCGTCGGCGTGGTCGGCTGGGTCGATTTCGAGGCCGCTGACGTTGCCGCGCGCATCGCCGCGCTGTGCGCCGACGGCGCCGGCCTGCTCAAGGGGCTGCGGCCGATGGTGCAGGACCTGGCCGATCCGCAGTGGCTGGCGCGGCCGCAGCTGGATGCGGCGTTCGACGCGCTGCTGCAGCACGATCTGGCCTTCGACGCGCTGGTGCGGCCGCTGCACCTGCCGGCGCTGCTGGCACGGCTGCAGCGCCACCCTCATTTGCGCGTGGTGCTGGACCACGCTGCCAAGCCGTCCATCGGCGGGGCAGATTTCCAGGCCTGGGCCGACGGCGTGGCGCAACTGGCGCAGCACCCCAACGTGGTGTGCAAGCTGTCCGGCCTGCTCACCGAACTGCCGGCCGATGCCGCCCTCGACGCTCCGCTGCTGGCGCCCTACGTGGCGCACCTCTTCGCCTGCTTCGGCGCGCAGCGGCTGCTGTGGGGCAGCGACTGGCCGGTGCTGACCCAGCGCGCCGACTACGCCGCGTGGATGGCGCTGGCGCAGGCCTGGGTCGCGCAGCATGCCGCCGGCGCTGCCGAGGCGGTGTTCGCCGGCACTGCGCGGCGCGTCTATCGCCTGTCCGATCCGATTGCTTCCTCCCCCACCTGGAGTCCTGCCCCATGACCACGTTCGCGTCCGTTTCCGGGAGCCGCGCATGAGCGGCCGTCTGCAAGGCAAGCGCTGCCTGATCACCGCCGCCGGCGCCGGCATCGGCCGCGAGAGCGCGCTGGCCTGCGCCCGCGAAGGCGCGCAGGTGCTGGCCACCGACATCGATGCCGCCGCGCTGCAGGCGCTGGCCGCCGAGGCCGACGGCATCGTCACGCAAACGCTGGACGTCACCGATCCCGCCGCGATCCAGGCGCTGGTGGCGGCGCAGCCGACCTTCGACGTGCTGTTCAACTGCGCCGGCTACGTGCACCAGGGCAGCATCCTCGACTGCGACGCGCCGGCCTGGAAGCGTTCGTTCGCGATCAACGTCGATGCGATGTACTACCTGTGCCAGGCGGTGTTGCCGGGCATGCTCGCGCAGGGCCGCGGCAGCATCGTCAACATGTCCTCGGTGGCGTCCAGCATCAAGGGCGTGCCCAACCGCTTTGCCTACGGCGTGACCAAGGCGGCGGTGATCGGCCTGAGCAAGGCCATCGCCGCCGACTACGTGGCCAAGGGCATCCGCTGCAACGCGATCTGCCCCGGCACGATCAAGACGCCGTCGCTGGGCGAGCGGGTCAAGGCGCTGGGCGGCGACGAGCAGGCGGTGTGGAAGAGCTTCACCGACCGCCAGCCGATGGGCCGCCTGGGCGACCCGCGCGAGATCGCGCAGCTGGTGGTGTACCTGGCCTCGGACGACTCCTCGTTCACCACCGGCCAGACCCACATCATCGACGGCGGCTGGTCGAACTGACCGCGCCTTCCCCTTTTCGACAGAGGATTTCCCCATGAAACTGCTGCGTTACGGCGAACCCGGCCACGAACGCCCGGCCCTGCTCGATGCCGACGGCCACCTGCGCGATCTTTCGGCGGTGATCGACGACGTCGCCGGCGAGCATCTCACCGCCGCCGGCCTGGCCAGGCTGCGCGCGCTCGATCCGACCACGCTGCCGCAGGTGGACGGCGAAGTCCGCTACGGCGCCGCCGTGGGCCGCGTCGGCAAGTTCATCTGCGTCGGGCTGAACTACGCCGACCATGCCGCCGAGTCGGGCATGGCGGTGCCGGAGATGCCGGTGCTGTTCATGAAGGCCACCAGCGCGATCAGCGGCCCCAACGACACCGTGACCATTCCGCGCGGTTCGCTCAAGACCGACTGGGAAGTGGAGCTGGGCGTGGTGATCGGCGATACCGCGCGCGACGTGTCGGTGGACGAGGCGCTGTCGCATGTCGCCGGCTATGCGGTGATCAACGACCTGTCCGAGCGCGCGTTCCAGCTCGAGCACGGCGGGCAGTGGGTGAAGGGCAAGAGCTGCGACGGCTTCGGCCCGATCGGCCCGTGGCTGGTCACCGCCGACGAGGTGCCGGACCCGCAGAACCTGTCGATGTGGCTGGAGGTCAACGGCCACCGCTACCAGAACGGCAGCACCCGCACGATGGTGTTCGGCGTGGCCGAGCTGGTCAGCCACATCAGCCGCTACATGACGCTGTTGCCGGGCGACGTGATCAGCACCGGCACGCCGCCGGGCGTGGGCCTGGGGCAGAAGCCGCAGGTGTACCTGAAGCCGGGCGACGTGATGCGGCTGGGCATCGAAGGCCTGGGCGAGCAACGCCAGGCCGTGGTCGCGCATCCGCGCGACGCGCAATAAGTAACGCCGCGAGATGCAAAGCCCCTCTCCCCTCGGGAGAGGGGTTGGGGTGAGGGTACGGGGCGAAGCCACCTCGCATTGCACGTGGCTTTCGCTTCCGCGCGAGCGCCACATCCGCGTGCTGCTACTTCGTTCTTGTTTCACGAGGGCGGCGACAGCCATGCACTGACGCACCCT
The DNA here is from genome assembly GCF_000364685.1 of Xanthomonas sp. SHU 166. Taxonomy (NCBI): domain Bacteria; kingdom Pseudomonadati; phylum Pseudomonadota; class Gammaproteobacteria; order Lysobacterales; family Lysobacteraceae; genus Xanthomonas; species Xanthomonas sp. SHU 166. The sequence continues at coordinate 10,684 of NZ_AQOJ01000056.1, read as the reverse complement.
CACCCCAACCCCTCTCCCGGGAGGAGAGGGGCTACTTCACCGCTTTTTTGACTTTCCCACCGCCTCACCGACCAGGACCCCCATGAGCAAAATCGTCGCGCTCGAGACCTTCGACGTCCGTTTCCCCACCTCGCGCGAACTGGACGGTTCCGATGCGATGAATCCGGATCCGGATTATTCGGCCGCCTATCTGCGCCTGCGCACCGATGCCGACGACGGCCTCGCCGGCTACGGCCTGGCGTTCACCATCGGCCGCGGCAACGACGTGCAGAGCGCGGCGGTGGCGGCGTTGGCGCATCACGTGGTCGGCCGCGACGTGGAGACGGTGATCGGCGACCTGGGCGGGTTCGCGCGCAGCCTGACCGACGACTCGCAGCTGCGCTGGCTGGGCCCGGAGAAGGGCGTGATGCACATGGCCATCGGCGCCGTGGTCAACGCCGCCTGGGACATGGCCGCGCGCCGCGCCGGCAAGCCGCTGTGGCGCTTCATCGCCGAGCTGTCGCCGGAGCAACTGGTGGCCGCGATCGACTTCCGCTACCTCAGCGACGCGCTGACCCCGGACGAGGCACTGGCCATGTTGCGCGATGCCGAACCGCTGCGCGACGAGCGTATCCAGACCCTGCTCGAACAGGGCTATCCGGCCTACACCACCTCGCCCGGCTGGCTCGGCTATTCCGACGAGAAGCTGGTGCGCCTGGCCAAGGAAGCGGTGGCCGATGGCTTCCGCACCATCAAGCTCAAGGTCGGTGCCAACGTGGAGGACGACATCCGCCGCTGCCGCCTGGCGCGCGCCGCGATCGGCCCGGACATCGCCATGGCGGTGGACGCCAACCAGCGCTGGGACGTGGGCCCGGCGATCGCCTGGATGCGCCAGCTCGCCGAATTCGACATCGCCTGGATCGAGGAGCCGACCAGCCCCGACGACGTGCTCGGCCACGCCGCGATCCGCCGCGGCATCGCCCCGGTGCCGGTGTCCACCGGCGAGCACACCCAGAACCGGGTGGTGTTCAAGCAGTTGCTGCAGGCCGGCGCGGTGGACCTGATCCAGATCGATGCCGCGCGCGTGGGCGGCGTCAACGAGAACCTGGCGATCCTGCTGCTGGCGGCCAAGTTCGGCGTGCGCGTGTTTCCGCACGCCGGCGGCGTGGGCCTGTGCGAACTGGTGCAGCATCTGGCGATGGCCGATTTCGTCGCCATCACCGGCAAGATGGAAGACCGCGCGATCGAGTTCGTCGACCACCTGCACCAGCACTTCGTCGATCCGGTGCGGATCGTCCACGGCCGCTATCTGGCGCCGACCACGCCGGGCTTCTCGGCCGAGATGCATGCCGCCTCGGTCACCCAGTTCCTGTATCCGGACGGTCCGTTCTGGAGCGCGGATCTGGCCGCGCAGGGCGTCTGACGCCAGCGACCTTGGTGCGCTTCCGCCGAAGGAAGCGCGCCGGTTGCGGTGGTTGCCAGTGCATCTGTCGCGGCTGAAGCCGCTCCTGCGACGGCGGCAGTGCTGGATCGCTCGCTGTGGGAGCGACTTCAGTCGCGACGCACGAACCTGTGCACGCACCAGCTTCGGCAGCGGTCGGGACTGAAGTCCCTCCCACACACGTCACACAGCATCCGCCGCGCCTGCCGCGACCTCTGCAACCGCACCTGCCGCACTCTCTGCAACCGTAGAAGCGGCTTCAGCCGCGACGAGCGAAGCGGTAAACCAACCGGTCTCGCGCGCGCTCGGCACCGGCTTTCCAACACACGCATACGTCCACGCAATACCTCAGCCCGTGCCGTTGCGCTCCTGCGCGGCCAGCGCCGCCTGCAAGGAAAAGATCTGCAGCGCTTCGCGCCATTTCTCGCCGGGCGCCGAACAGGGTAGGGGTTTCTGGAAGCGCCACATCAACTCCTCCCACGCCTGCACGCGCGGATCGGCGGCGTCGGCAGCGGCCTTGGCGGCGGGCGAATAGTCCTCGTCCACCTCCATCAGCATCACCAGGCGGTCGCCGCAGCGGTGGATGTCCAGCTCGCGGATGCCGGCGGCGCGCAGCGAGGCGACGATCTCCGGCCACACGGTGTCGGGACGGTGCCAGCGTTCGTATTCGGCGATCAGCGCCGGGTCGTCGTGCAGGTCCAGCAGGTAGCAATGGCGCGGCATGGTTCAGGCTCCGCGGGCAGAGGGAAGGGGCGCCACGCGGTTTCGCGCCGCATGCAGCGCGAAGCCGAGGATCACCGCGAAGCCGATCGCAGGCACCGCCAGCGCCCAGTGGATGCCGGCATGGTCGGACACCGCGCCCATCACCGCGGTCAGCGCGGCGCCGCCGATGATCGCCATGACGATCAGCGACGCGCCCAGCTTGCGCGCGTCGTCGTCCAGCCCGTCCAGGCCCAGGGCGAAGATGGTCGGGAACATCACCGACATGAACAGGCTGCTGGCGACCAGCGCATACAGGCCGATCCAGCCCGGCAGCGCCACCGCCACCGCGCACAGCAGCAGGTTGAGCAGGGCGAACACGCCCAGCAGCCGTGCCGGCGCCAGGAAGCGCAGCAGCGCGGTGCCGATGAAGCGGCCGGCCATGAACAGCACCAGCGACAGGGTGAGGAAATCGGCGGCGGTCTTCTCCGGGGTGCCGGGCACGCCGTCCTGCAGGTAGCGGATCAGGTAGCTCCAGATGCCGACCTGCGCGCCGACGTAGAAGAACTGCGCGATCACTGCGAACACGAAGCGGCCATTGCGCCGCAACTGGCCGAAGCCGCCGGCGCGCGCGCCATCGCCACCGGCGCGGGTGGCGGGGAAGCGAGTCAGCCCGATCAGCAGCGCCCACAGCAGCACCACCGCACCGATGATCAGGTACGGCGTCTGCACCGCCAGCGACTCGGTGGCGAAGAAGGCCTCGCGCGCGGCCGGCGCCATCGCCGCCAGCTCCTGCGGCGTGTGCTCCACGCCGGAGAGGATGAAGTGCTGGCCGACCAGGATGCCGGTGATCGACCCCAGCGGATTGAACGCCTGCGCCAGGTTCAGCCGCCGCGCTGCGCCCTCGGCCGGGCCGAGCACGGTGACCAGCGGGTTGGCGGTGGTTTCCAGGAAGGCCAGGCCGCTGGCGATGACGAACAACGCCAGCAGGAACAGCCAGTAGGTGTGCACCTGCGCGGCGGGGTAGAACAGGAACGCGCCGACCGCGTACAGCAGCAGGCCCAGCACCACCGCGGCCTTGTAGCTGTAGCGCCGCATGAACATCGCCGCCGGGATCGCGAACACGAAGTAGCCCAGGTAGAACGCGCTCTGCACCAGCCCGGCCTGCAGGTCGCTCAGCTCGAAGGCCTTCTTGAACTGCTTGATCAGGATGTCGTTGAGGTTGTTCGCCATGCCCCAGAGGAAGAACAGGCTGACGATCAGGACCAACGGCGCAAGTGCGGTCCGGGTGAGACTGGCGGACGCCGGTGTGGCGGATTCGCTGCTGTAGTGCATTGCCGCCTACCCCTCCCAAGGTGTGCCGCGTCGCGTTCGGATTGTCGGCGGAGCGTACTGCGCCGGCGAGTGCCATGCAAATATAAAATTTGAGTTCATATGTGGATTGCGATGCAGCATCGACGCGTGGGCTGCGGGGGCCCAGGCGGTGCGAGCCGGCGCGGCCTCCCTGTACCCTAGTCCTCTTCACCTGCTGCCGGGCCCTCGACGGAATGACCACCCCCTTGCCCAAGTACCGTGCGCCCGCCCTGGACAAGGGGCTGGACATCCTGGAGCTGCTGGCGCGCGACGGGCGGCCGATGAGCATGGGCGAGATCTCGCAGGGCATCGGCCGCTCGCGCGGCGAGATCTTCCGCATGCTGCAGGTGCTGGAAGAGCGCGGCTACCTGACCCGCACCGCGGGCGAGGGCGGCTACACGCTGACCAATCGCCTGTTCATGCTTGGCATGCAGCAGCCGCGGGTGCAGAACGTCACCGAGGTGGCGCTGCCGGTGATGCGCGCGCTGGCCGACGCGATCCGCCAGCCCTGCCACCTGGTGGCGCCGTCGGACGACCAGATCGTGGTCATTGCGCAGATGGACGTGCCCAGCGACCTCGGTCTGGTGGTGCGTCCCGGCCACCGCCGCCCGTTCGCGCATTCCACCTCCGGCCTGGTGCTGTTCGCGTTCCAGCCGGCCGACGCGCAGGCGCAGTTGCTGCAGCGTCTGGATGCCAGCGAGGTGGCCTACGACCGCGCTGCGTTCCTGGCCGCGGCGCAGGAAGTGCACGCGCTGGGCTACAGCATCCACCCCAGCGAGGCGGTGGTCGGGGTGATCGACCTCACCGCGCCGATCCTGCAGCACGGCGTCGCCCGCTACACCCTGACCGTGCCCTTCATCGAACGCCGACCGCAACCGATCGACGCGCAGGCGGCGATGCGCGCGGTGTGCGATGCCGCGGCGCAGATCAGCGCTGCGTTGGCGTAGGTGTCGTGATCCTGGCGAGTCCGGGGCTGGGATGCGATGGCGGTGTGCAAGAAGCGAGTGGAGCGCGTAAGCCCCGCGATCGCGATCCGTGGCATGCTCAACGCCCGGTGACGGTGCTGGGGGGCACGGTCCATGCGTTGGCATAGCAGCCGTGTTTGCGTCGGTTCGAGGCTAGCCATTCATTCAAGCCGAACCCGCGTCGTGGTGCGGTTAACTCAGGTGCTAGGCGGCATATGAACATTGCACGCGCATTGTGTTCGACTTGGGTCGCGCTCGCCGCGCTTTCGGCGAATGCTGCGCCGGTGGTCAGAATCGATGGGAGTTCACCGGATCGCTTCGAGCGCTCGCATGCCGAGCTCGTCGCGTCTCTTTCTCCGCAACAGCGGCTGCGGCTCAGCCTCGCGGAGATCGTCTATCTCGAATCAAGGCAGTGCTTGGGCAGGCGTCAGGCGCATGCCGATTCCTTCGTGGAGCATCAGCTTGGCGGGCAGATAGATCTCGCACCCTGTCGAAAGGCGTTGCACGGTCTGGGCTACCGGGAAATCATGGAGCGCAGCTATCCTCCAGGCGGCGGTCCTGGTCCAGAGGCTGTGCCGCCTAACAGCACTCCCAAGTCGAAGCCGCTTCGCGGCGCTGGCCAATTCTGGCGTTAGGGCACACACATGATTCTTTCGCTCTTGATGCAGATGGCGACTGGTACGCCACCTATGCCGCCGCCGGCTGTCCGCGGGTTCTGCACCCCGGTTCAGCCGGAGCTTGCCAAATTTCAGGTTGATGAGGACTACCACGTGATCGGCCAGCAGCGTCGCACCGGAAAGCTCTACTCCGGCACCCTGCGCGTACAGCGGGTTGGAAGCCACTACCAGTTGGTTAGAGTTGTCGGCGGCAAGAGCGTGCGCGGTGTGGCTACGCCGGTGGCATGCGGGCCAGACGAAGTCCACCTGTTGCAGATCCGCTACGCGAACGAGCCAGCGTTCAACTGTAAAATGAGCGTGAACTATGACAACTATTCGGTGGCTAGCTGCGGTCCTGGCGGCCGAGACGGCTGGGCGGTCACCGGCTTGGAAGCGTGGTATCCCAACGGTACGCCCTAATCATTCGTCCAAGACGATGCCGTTTCGCTATGTGCCTGAACTCGGGTGATAGGCAGCAATGGCAGATAAATTGGAAGTTCAACGGCGCAAGCAACTCCGCAGGGCAGCGGAAGCCAAGCAGCGCGAATCCGAGGAGAGCAGCCTTCCTGTTCCCAGGGAGACCCTTTGGGCGCTATTCGACTACTTGGACATGTCGCTTGCAGTCGGTTGCGACCATTCCTTGCGGCTGACGGAACAGTTCCTTGCGTCCCGCGAGATTCGGCCGGAGTTGCTGGTGGCCTGGCTTGGAGAGTACGGCGGCTTCTGCGACTGTGAAGTGCTGTCCAATGTAGAGGAGCGCTGGGGCAGGCAGTGATGTGGTTGCTGTCTGACGGTTCCTTCGAGCCGACGCCGCCTCGCGGCTCGGCTTAACTCAGGTGTTATGCAGCACGGAGAGAACGAGGCTATCGTGGACTACAAGAAAAAAATTCACGCGCACATCCAAGTGGCTGCCGATGAGCTCCTCGCCTTTGTGCGCAGCTGTGAGGCGGACTACGTCGAACGATGGGTTCCCACGGTTCACGTCAAAGACGCCCTGGAGCTCAACTTTGTCGCCACGCCGCAGCAAGGACGGCAGTACGGCCCGAAGGGCTGGCTGTTCGCCATCCTTGCCAGGGTGCTCGAAGATCAAGGCGTGCTTGAACACAAGAAGGTTGGCAACCGTTCCTACTGCAGATCAAGGGCTGCTGCCTAACAATCGATCCAAGCCGGCGCCACTTCGTGGCGCGTCTTAACGCAGGGTAGGCCGCTTGACCCGTCTGCGACGTACAGCGCTCGGGAGGCCTCACTGACGTGCCGCCACCGGTGCGTCGACCACGCGAAGCACCCCCCGTGCCGCTGTTCTCGCGCTGCACGCGCCGAGCACGCGGCAAGGTCAGCGAATGCCTGCGCCTGCGCTGCATGCCCACCTGTGCGCCACACCGCTGGAATGCGCGCCCACGGTGCACGTGACTCGATCCCCAGCCTGATCACGCAGTCGCTGCGCGTGCGCGCAAAGCGTTGACCTGTGCGCCACCGCTGCGCAGCCTGCAGGGAACACGGCGACATGGACACACGGCATGGCACGGCGGTTTCCCTGGAGTTGGTTGGCGGTGCTGGCGGCATGCGCGTTGGTGCTGGTGCTGGCCTGGCAGAACCGCGGTCTGCGCGAGGAACGGCGCTGGTTCGTCACCCGCACCACCGAGCCGTATTTGGGCATGTACGTGCCGCGCATTGCCGCTACTACCTTGGATGGTGCGCCGCTGACGCTGGGTGAGCCGGCGGCCGAGCGACAGGTCCTGTTCTTCTTCACCACCACCTGCCCGTACTGCAAGCGTTCGGCGCCGCAGATGGTGCAGGCCGCGCAGCGTCTGGCCGCGCAGCAGCCCGACGTGCAGGTGCTGGGTGTGTGCCAGTGCAGCCCCGCGCAGGCGCAGCGCTACGCCGCCGAGCACGGCTTTACGTTTCCGGTGACCACGTTGACCGACCGCCGCGCACTGATGCTGTTCCGCGCGCGCAATGTGCCGACGCTGCTGGCGCTGGACCACGAGGGACGCGTGCGCTATGCGCGCGTCGGCGTTTTCGAGACCACGGAGCGGATGCAGGACCTGATGGCCGCAGTGCGTCGCACGGATGCGCCGCCGGCCTTGGCAACCATCGAGGAGTAAGCCATGAAACAGCGTTGGACAGCGTTACGCAACGGGATGCTTGCGGCCGTGTTCCTGGCCAGCATGGGCTTCGGCGCGGTGCAGGCGACCGCCGGCGACGGCATCGAGAAGGAGGCGGCCTGCAGCGCCTGGGCCTGCCAGCAGGAGTGCGCACCGTTCGGCGGCGAGCTGGGGCCGGGCGGGCCCGGAAAGCCGCTGGTCTGCTACTGCTGCGGCTGAGCCGTGTCCGGAGCCGGTCGCGCCAGGCCGGCTCCGGCATCGGGGCCGGCCTGGCGGCGATCACGGATCGCAGTGAGCATCTGCCGCGTTGCGACTCCGTCATCACTCCGCCAACCTGCAAGTCGCTCCCCGTACGCGCGATTGCGCCCTGCATCCTGGCCAGCCGCCGCCGATTCACGCAGGTTTGCGCGCTGGCTGGGCATGGTGGAACGCAGACCAACCAGGAGCGCTTCATGACCTCACCTCTTCACCCCGTCCGCCTGACCCTGCTCGCCGCGCTCACCGCCGTGGCGCTGAGCGGCTGCGGCAAGCCAGGCGACCAGGCCTCGCGCACCGCACCGGCCACCTCGCCGGAGCCCACCGCCGCGCCGGTGGGTGGCGAAAGCGGACGCGCACCGATCGGCGGCGACGCCTCGGCCAAGGCGATGCTGCAGGTGCTGGAGGGCAACGTGGTGGCGCTGTCCAAGCAGGCGCTGTCGCGCAACGTCAGCAAGACCGTGGCCGACTTCGCCCGCGAGACCATCGCCGTGCACCACGATGCCGATCCGGCCACGGCCGGCAAGGGCGGCCCCGGCGATGCGGAGAAGATCGACGCGCAGGTGGCCAAGGGCCGCGCGCAGCTGCAGGCGCTGGGCGGCGAGAAGGACGACTCCGCCTACATGAACGCCTACGCGGCGGCGGTGGTGCGGCAGTACTCCGATGCGCTGTCGGTGATCGATGCCGAGCTGGTGCCGGCGGCCAAGGAAGACGCCACCCGCCAGGAACTGCAGCAGGCGCGCAAGCGCATCGCCGAGCAACTGGAGCGCGCGCAGGCGCTGGCCTCGGCCCGCTATTGAGCACCTGGCCCCTCTCCCGTTGGGGCGACAGGGTGCGGCTTGCGCGCCACTGGCGCGCGCACCCTGGAGCGCCCGCGCCGCAAGCGCGGGCCGGGGCGCGGAGCGGGGGTTGGGGTGAGGGGACGGCGCCAAGCGACTCGCAGAATTGGTGTGTACGAGGCTGGGAACGCGGCGTCCTCTCGCATCGGCGACACGCCCTAGCCGTCGACGGCTAGGGCGTGCGACGCCGGCCGCTCCTCGCGCCCATCCGGATGTCGCGCGAAGCGGGTCGGGTCGCTGCCGTGCACCGGCGCCTCGTCCCGCCATGGCCAGCCGCCGAACTGGGTGCGGCGATAGTCGGCCATGGCCTGGGCGATCTCGGCCTGGGTGTTCATCACGAACGGACCGTGTTGCGCCACCGGTTCGGCGATCGGTCGGCCTTGCAGCACCAGGAACTCGCTCGCCTCGCCGTCGCCATTGACCAACTCGACCGCCTGATCGGCGCGCAGCTCGATCGCCGCATAGCGGGTCACCGGGCGCCCGCCCACCGTCACCGCTGCGCCCTTGAAGAAATACAGGCTGCGGCGCGTGCCGCGGCCTTGCGCGGCGGGCAGGGTCCAGCGTGCGCCGGGTGCCATGCGGATCGTCCAGATGGCCACATCGGCATCGTCCTGCGCGGCCCATGAATCCGGTGGCGGCGCGAGCGGGCCGCCGGCGCTGCCGGGCGCGGCGTCGACCGGGCCGATGCGGCCGGCCACGCAGGCCACCTCGGTGGTGCGGCCGGCATCGTCGGTGGCGGTGAAGCGCGGCAGGTCTTCCGACCAGAACATGGTGAAGTGCGGCGCAGCCAGCTTGTTGCGCGCCGGCAGGTTGAGCCAGATCTGGAACAACTCCAGCGGGTTGGGTGCGGCCGTGTCCAGCAGCGGGAACATCTCCGAATGGACGATGCCCGCGCCGGCCGTCACCCACTGCACGTCGCCGGCGCCGAAGCGCGCCGCCGCACCGAGCGAGTCGGCATGATCGATCAGGCCCTTGCGCACGATGGTCACGGTCTCAAAGCCACGGTGCGGATGACCGGGAAAGCCGGGAATCTCTTCGCCGTGATACATGCTCCAGCCGTCCTTGCGGCTGAAGTCCTGGCCGATGGCGCGGCCGTGCAGGGGCGCCGCCGGGCCCATCGCGCCGTTGCCGGCGGGGTAGGCATCGTCGTGGTAGACGCAGAACAGGAACGGGTCGATCGTGTCCCAAGGGAAGCCAAGCGGCTTGATCTGGACGATGGGGTCGGTCATGGCGAGATCCTTCGTGCGAACGCCGCCCCAGGTTGGACGCGGCAATCTTCACGATATGGGGCGACGCCGATGGAACGGAAGGCTGCTCCGAAGGACATCCTGTCCCGCACGGGAAACGCTGGGATGCGCGGCCGCCGCTCGCATGGCGAGGGCGCAGCCGCGGTGACCGGCCGCGTTGCATGCGCCGATCGCGCGAACCCGGCAGTCAGCGGTGAACTGAATGCTTGCCGGGGCGCAACCGCTCCTCTGTGCCCGCAGAACCCGTGCGTCATCGGACTGTCATCGCCGAGGACCAGCATCGCAGCCTTTCCGAACCGCCGGCTGCCGATGGCGCCGGCACTGCGAGTGGCTGGTGCGTTCCGAACCCCTGCCGGCGTTGTCGCGGCTGTTCCTGCAATGGCGGCCGTCGCTGAGCCGCTATTTCCGCAAGCGCCGCGCCGCGGCCTGGGATACCGACGACCTGCTGCAGGAAGTGTGGCTGCGGCTGCAGCGCAGCGAGGCGCACGCGCCGGAGATCGCCAATCCCGAAGCCTACCTGTTCACCATCGCCGCCAACCTGATGCGCGAGCACGCGCTGCTGCACCAGCGCAACAGCCAGCGCGACACCTGCCTGGACGATGTGCTGGAGCGGCTGGCGGTGCCCTGCCAGGCCGATGCGCAGGTGCACCGCGCGCAGCGCCGGCAGCGCCTGGCCGAACTGATGGCGCGGCTGCCGCCGAAGTGCCGCGCGGCGATGACGCTGCGCTACCGCGACGAACTGGGCTACCAGGAGATCGCCGAGCAACTGCAGATCTCCAGCCACATGGTCAAGAAATACATCATCAAGGGCCTGGCGGTGTGCCGGCAGGGCATGGCGCGCTATGCGTGAAGATGCGCAGCGCGTCGCCGAGGCGGCCGCGGACTGGTACCTGGCGCAGCGCGAGACCGCGCTGCCGCCGGCGCGGCAGGCCGAGTTCCTGGCCTGGCTGCGGCACTCGCCGGGGCACGTGGCCGCCTATTTCGACATCGCGCGGATGCACGCCGACCTGCCGTCCGCGGCGCAGGCGCAGCAGGCCAGCAGTGCGCAGCTGCGCGCGCATGCCTTGCGCAGCGGGGCAGTGGTGGTGCCGTTGCGTCCGGATGTGGACACGCCGACGTCGGTGCCCCACCCGCGGCGTGTCCTG
>NZ_AQOJ01000055.1:0-14189 GCF_000364685.1 Xanthomonas sp. SHU 166 | reverse complement strand
CGCGGCGGCACGGACGGCGCCGCATGCCGTCCGCGCCGCCGCGGGTGCCGTCGCTCAGGCCAGCGCGCCGCCCTGCCCGATCGCGACGAAGCTGAAATCGCGGTCGGACTGGTTGCCGCCGCCGTCGCCGGTCTTCAGCAGCACCTGGCCCGCATCCAGGCGGATGATCACCGCGTTGTCGCAGGTGCTGCCGTCGCCCGAATAGATCTGGGTGACCGAGACGCCATCCAGCGCCTGGAACGGCGGCTGGAAGCTCACCAGGTAGTGGCCGGTGCTCACATGCGCCACCGTGTACCCCGCGCCGTTGCGGACCGCACCATCCGCGCCGACCACGCCTGCCACCACCCGCACACCCGCCGCGCCCGCATGGGCGGCAGCGTCGAGCAACTGCCCCATCGCATTGTTCGTCATGCCGTTCTCCGATCTTGATAAGGAAAGTCCGATGGCGCGGCGACCGCTGCGCTCCCTCGCGGCCACGCGCCGCTGCCCTGCCTCGTCCGTGAGCCGGCAGCATCGCCGCGCTGCGTGCGCGGCCGTATCGGCGATTTCCTGATCGGCGCCGGTGCGGCGACCGAGATCGGCTCAGGCGGCCGCGCTCACACCAGCTTGGTGCGCCGCCACCACCGCGTGACCTTCTCCTCGCGCACCAGGGTGAACAGCCCGGCGCCCAGGATCAGCGCGATGCCCACCGCCATCGGCCAGTCCAGGTGATCTTGGAACAGCCAGTAGCCGAAGCCGATCGCCCACAGCATCTGGCTGTACTGGGTCGGCGCCACCGCGCTGATCGGCGCCGACCGCGAGGCGTACATCATGAAGATCGCGGCCAGGCCGGCGAGCAGGCCGTAGCCGGCCAGCAGGATCCATTGCTGCCAGGTCGGCCAGACGAAGGTCGGCAGCATCAGCAGGCCGCCCATCAGCAGCGGGCCGAGCACGCCGGCGCCGTACAGGGTCAGGCGCTTCTCGCCGGGCCCGGCCATGCGCAGGCTGATCACCGACACCGCGCCGACCAGCCCGCAGACGATCGCCGCGACATGGCCCTGGCCCAGGTGCCGGAACCCCGGCCGCAGCACCACCAGCACCCCGATGAAGCCGACGATCACCGCCAGCCAGCGCCGCCAGCGCACCTCCTCCTTGAGCAGCAGCACCGACAGCACGGTGACGAAGATCGGCATCAGGAAGATCAGCGCGAACGCCTCGGCCATCGGCAACAGGGTGAAGGCGGTGACCGCGGACAGATTGCCGGCTGCGCCGGTGAACGCGCGCAGTAGCCAGATGCTCGGCCGTTGCGCCACCACCACCTCGCGCCAGCGATCGCCCGGCTTCTTCAGGAACGGCAGCGCGGCGAGCATCAGCAGCGCCCCGAAGAACACCACCTCGTAGGCCGGCAGCGACCCCTCCAGCCCCTTCACGAAGGCGTCGCTGATCGAATAGGCGGCGTAACAGGCGAAACCGAGCAGCACACCCTTGAGCATCATGAGCCTCTTGCGATCGAACGACGGCCCATACCGGGCACACGGGAACTGGCGCCCATTATGCGGGGGGAACGGAAGCAGCGACCGCGCGAACCGTCCAAGACACAACAAATTCTTAAGCAATGCGTTGCTATAAGCCTCAGCGCAACCAAGGGTGCGCCCGCGGTTGCATCCAGGGAGCGGGAGTTGCCTCCGTGTCAGGACGACGCGAACCCAAGACCGCCTCGTCGGCCTCCCTGCTGCCTTGAACCCGATCGCAACGCGTCCGTTGCATGCAGCCAGAGACCGCCCGATGCCATCACTGCCACGTTGTCTGCCTTTCCTCCTTGCGGCAAGCCTGGTCGGCTGCCAACCGTCCGCGCAAACCACGCCGGCCGACCACGCCGCCAACGGCGGCACGGACTCGCCCTCCCCTGCTGCAGCGACAACCAAGGCGCCCGCTTCGCCGGCGGCGTCGCTTTCAGGGGAGGCATCCCTGCAACCCTTGCTCAAGCCGGGAGACCAGATCCTCGCCTTCAAACAGCACGACCTGACCGGCAACGGCGGGACCGATGCCGTCGCCATCGTCCGCCACGCCAATGCCGATGCATCAGGCAATACCTGCGAGCTGCTGGTCCTGCAACAGGCGAATGCGGCATGGAACGTGGCCGACCGTAGCCCGCAAGCGGTCGACTGCCTCTACAACGATGTGGCGCGCAACGCGAAACGCCTGGACGACAACCTGAGCCTGAAGCCGCAGGAAATCGTCTACGTCAACCAGCAGACGCGCAGCAATGTCACCTACACGTTGAAGTACGACCCGGCCAAGAAAGCCTGGTATCTGGCGGAAGCGAGCAGCACGGCACCTGCAGAGAATCCGCAGAGCGGCGCGATGGACGTCTTCCGCGGAACCGCCAGCTATCCGGCGGACTTCGCATGGACGCCGATCTCGCAGATCGATCCAGAAAAACTGCAGGACGCCATGGACAAGCACCGCGCCGTCGTCCAGTAATTGATTCCAAGGAGAGAACCATGCCCCGTTTCAACGAAAGCTCGGCACTGCTGCTCAAGACTGCGGTCGATTCCGGCATCACCTCGCCGACGGAACTGGCCAACCTGATGGGAAACGCCGCCGTCGAGACCGGCCACTTTCGGCGCATGCACGAGAACCTGGGCTATACCTCGGCCGACAGCGTGATCGCCGCGGTCTCCTCGGCCGATGACCGCTTCACCCGCAAGCAGGTGGAGGACGCCGTCGCCAGCCGCGATCCGCAGCGCATTGCCACCGTGATGTACGAAAACCGCGCCGATCTCGGCAATACCGAACCCGGCGACGGCTGGCGGTTTCATGGCCGCGGCTATCTGCAGTACACCGGCCGCGACAACTACGAGCGCTACGGCCAGCGCTTCAATGTCGATCTCGCCAACAACCCGGACCTGGCGGCCGAACCGCAGACGGCGGCCAATCTCGCGGTGGCGTATTGGCGGGATCGCGTGCCGGAGAACCTGCGCGACAACGCCCGTGCAGCGGGCCGCATCATCAATGGTGGCGACAACGGTGCCAACGAACGCGTGCAGGCCGCGAACCAATGGGCCCAGACCATCACGCCCGAACTGGTCGCCGACATCCAGAGCGGCAAGGTCTCGCTGCAGCAGTTGGCCAGCATGGGTGGGGATGAGCGCAACCAGCAAACCCGGGCACTGCAGGAACAGTTGGCTGAGCTGGGCTACCATGGCGCCGACGGCAAGCCGTTGAAGCCGGATGGCGACTTCGGACGCAATACGCGCCATGCCCTGAAAGAATTTCAGCGCGCGCATGGCCTGGATGACGATGCCGTCGTCGGACGCGACACACGGACGGCCCTGGCCGAGGCCAAGCGTTCGCCGCTGGTCTCCGAAGCCACACACGCCGACCATCCGTTCTTCAACGCGTTGCGCGAACGCATGCCCGGCGCCACCGACGCGCAAGTCGCGCACACCTTGCAAGCGGCCAAGGCCGAGGGCATCCAGGGCCCGCAGCAACTGCAGGCGGTCACGGTGCAGGACAAGGTTGCGTTCGTCGCCGGCAACACACCAGGATTTCGTACGCGTGTCGATCTGGACCAGGCGCCGACGCTGCAGGAAAGCACCCGCCAGGTGGATGCGCAAAATCAACAGCGCGATCAAGCATTGCAGCAGCCAGCCCCGCAGCAGGAACCTGCGCAGGCACGCGGTGGCATGGCGCATTGAGCGAAGCTGCCGCGTTGCTCGCGCAGCGCGCGGCACGTCGGTCCCGGTGGGATGTGCACCGGAGAGCAAAGCGCTTCTGCCGGAGTAGCGCTTTGGTCCGGCGCCGCAATGCTGCCGATGCGTTTCGCATTTAGCGACGGCAACTGCGGCGCTTGCCCGTCGCAGTCATCCCCTCTCGGCGCCGCGTCGGTTACGATGCGCTCCCGCATCCGAGCCCCATGCCGCGCCCTGCCGCCGGCAGATCCCCCGTGACCCGCTATTCCGGCCCTCTTCTCACCCGTCCGCTCGCCGTCGCGCTGCTCGCCGCGCGCGATGCCGGTGCCGCCACCTGGTCCGGGTCGCTCGACCTGGAGCGCAGCCACGGCCAGGCATTGCTCGGTGCCGACCGCTGGCAGTGGCAGGGACGCGAGTATCCGTACCCGGGCAAGCTCAAGGACCGCACGCTGTACTACTGGGACGGCGAGGACTTCGCCGCGGTGTCGCGCTTCGGCGGTGCGCTGATCAAGCTGGTGCCGACCGAGTGGGGCGCGCCGACCTTCGAGATCGATGGCATCAAGATGTTGCCCAGCGCGCAGCTGTCGCCGTTCGAGGACGCGCGGCGCAAGGTGGCGCTGGTGGAACCGCGCGGCAAGCAGGTGCTGGATACCTGCGGCGGCCTCGGCTATTTCGCCGCCTGCGCGCTGGAAGCCGGGGTGGCGCGTCTGCATTCGTTCGAGAAGAACGCCGACGTGCTGTGGCTGCGCACGCTCAATCCGTGGTCGCCGGATCCGGCCGCCAGCGAGGGCCGCCTGCAGCTGACCCATGGCGATGTCGGCGCCGCCATCGGCGGCATCGCCGACGCGTCGATGGATGCGATCCTGCACGACCCGCCACGTTTCGGCATCGCCGGCGAACTCTACGCGCAAACCTTCTACGACCAACTCGCGCGGGTGCTGCGCCGCGGCGGCCGGCTGTTCCACTACACCGGCAGCCCGAACAAGCTCACCAGCGGGCGCGACGTGCCGCGCGAGGTGGCCAAACGCCTGGAGAAGGCCGGCTTCGCCGCGCAACTGGCGCTGGACGGAGTGCTGGCCACGCGCCGCTGAGGCGGCAGCGCGTTCAACGCGATATCAGATCGACGCGAGAATGTGCTCGCGCAACCAGCGATGCGCCGGATCGCGGTGCACGCGCTCGTGCCAGAGCATGGCCATTTCGTAGCCGGGCAGCTCCAGCGGTGGCGCGCACACCCGCAGGCCGGGCTGATCGCGCACCAGGCGCTCGGGCAGCATCGCCACCAGGTCGCTGCGCTGTAGCGCGGCAACGACGAACTGGAAGTGCGGCACCGACAGCACCACCCGGCGCTGCAGGCCGCGCATCCGCAACGCCGCATCGGTAGCGCCGCTGAAACCGCCACCATCGGGCGAGACGATGACATGCTCGAGCGCGCAGAACTGCGCCAGGCTCGGTCGACGTCGCAACCGCGGATGGCCGGCCCGACCGACCAGCACGTAGTGTTCGGCGAACAGCGTGCGCCGGCGCAGGCCGGGCGGCGCGTCGGCGACGGTGTGCAGGGCCAGGTCGATCTGGCCCTGTTCGGCCTGCTGCGCGATCGTCGGCGGCGCCAACTGCAGCACCGCCAACGTTGTCCCCGGCGCCACCCGGCGCAAGGCGGCGATCGCCGGCAGCAGCACGGTGGAGGCGCCGTAGTCGCTGGCCGCCACCCGCCACAGCGTCTGCGCGCGCGCCGGATCGAACGGCGCGTCCGGTGCCACCGCCTGCTGCAGTGACTGCAAGGCCTCGCGCAACGGGACGCGCAGCGCGTCGGCGCGTGCGGTGGGGCGCATGCCGCGCGGCCCCGGCAGCAGCAACGGATCGCCCAGCGCTTCGCGCAACTTGGCCAGGTGCACGCTGACCGAGGGCTGCGACAGATGCAGGCGCGCCGCGGCGCGGGTCACGTTGTGCGTGTCGAGCAACGTGTCCAGGGTCAGCAGCAGATTGAGGTCCAGGCGGCGCAGATCAACCATGGCAATAGCGACTATCAAGGCAATTCATTTCCACTATAGCGAAGCGCGGCCTAGCGTGGAGGCCTTCCCTCACCGAGAACCCGCATGAACGTGCTGCTGGTCTATGCACATCCCGAACCCGCCTCGCTCAATGGCGCCCTCAAACAGGTGGCGGTGCAACGCCTGCAGGACGCCGGCCATCACGTCCAGGTCTCGGATCTGTACGCCATGGACTGGAAGTCCACGGTCGACGCGCAGGACAGCCTGGACGGCGCCGCGGACGCGCGCTTCGATCCCTCGCGCGACTCGCAGCGCGCCTTCGCCAGCGGCCGTCAGTGCGCGGACATCGCCACCGAGCAGGACAAGCTGCGCTGGGCCGATGCGCTGCTGCTGCAGTTCCCGCTGTGGTGGTTCTCGATGCCGGCCATCCTCAAGGGCTGGGTGGACCGGGTGTATGCCTGCGGCTTCGCCTACGGGGTCGGCGAACACTCCGACACGCACTGGGGCGATCGCTATGGCGAAGGCACGCTGGCCGGCAAGCGCGCGATGCTGATCGTCACCGCCGGCGGCTGGGAATCGCACTACGCACCGCGTGGCATCAACGGGCCGATCGACGACCTGCTGTTCCCGATCCAGCACGGCATCCTGCATTACCCCGGATTCGAAGTGCTGCCGCCGTTCGTGGTCTACCGCAGCGGACGCATGGATGCGGCGCGGTTCACGCAGACCAGCGCGGCGCTGGGCGAACGGCTGGACACGCTGTTCAGCACCACGCCGATCGCGTTCCGCAAGCAGAACGCAGGCGACTACGCGATCCCGGCACTGACCCTGCGAGATGAGTTCGCACCCGGCCGCAGCGGCTTCGGCATCCATGTGCTCGACGCGGACAAGCGAGCGGCGGCGACCTCCGACCGCACAGCGTCGGCACCAGCGACGTAGGCGCGGTGCCGACAGCGCACCTGTAGGATGCAGCGACGCTATCCCGTTGGAGCCGCCGCGCCGATGTCCACCGCCGTCTTCGTCCGCCTGCTCGCCGTGTGCAGCGCCGCCCTGCTCGGCGCCTGCGCCACGCAGGCGCCACGCCTGCCCGAGCGCACGCCCAGCGAGGTCAAGGCCGACATCGCCCGGCGCATCCCGGCCACGGTGCCCGATCGCCGCGGCTGGGCCGACGACGTCTACGTGGCCCTGGCCTCGCAGAGGCTGGGCACCAATGCCGAGAACATCTGTGCGGTCCTGGCGGTGATCGAACAGGAATCGACCTACCAGACCAATCCACCGGTGCCGGGGCTGGGCAAGATCGCCCGGGCGGAACTGCAGCGGCGCGCGGCGGCGGTGCATGTGCCGGCGTTCGCGCTGGATGCAGCGCTGCAATTACGCGGGCCGGATGGACGCAGCTATGCCGAGCGCCTGGCCGCCGCGCGCACCGAACAGGATCTCAGCAGCATCTTCGAGGACATCGCCGGCAGTGTGCCGCTGGGCCAGCGCCTGTTCGGCGACCTCAATCCGGTGCACACCGCCGGGCCGATGCAGGTGAGCATCGCCTTCGCGCAGGCGCATACCGACGGCTATCCGTATCCGCTGAGCGACGGCGTGCGCCACGCGGTGTTCACTCGCCGAGGCGGCATCTGGTTCGGCACCCGCCACCTGCTCGGCTACCCGAACGCGGCGGCGATGCTGTACCGCTTCGCCGACTTCAATGCGGGCTGGTACGCCAGCCGCAATGCCGCGTTCCAGGCTGCGCTGGCGCGTGCCAGCGGCATCTCGCTCGCCCTCGATGGCGATCTGCTGACGCCCGGCGCAGACCTCGACGCCCCCGGCGCCACCGAGCGCGCCGCGCGCAGCCTGAGCACGCAACTGGGCATGGACACGCGCACCATCCGCCGCGAACTGCAGCGCGGCAACGAGGCGGATTTCGGCGACAGCGCGCTGTATCGCCAGATCTTCGCGCTGGCCGACCGCGATGCCGGCAAGCCGCTGCCGCGCGCGGTGCTGCCGGGAATCGCCCTGGAAAGTCCGAAGATCACCCGCAAGCTCACCACCGCCTGGTTCGCGCAGCGCGTGGCCGAGCGTTGGCAGCGTTGCCTGGCCAAGTGATGGCCGCGGCGATCCGCCGACCCAACGCTACTTCGGCTTGCGTAACGCCATCAGCGCCCAGCCCGTGGCGATAGCCAGCGCTAGCAACACGAGGCAGACCACGCTGTCCCACGCGATCGAGAACCAGTAGTGGCCTGGATCGGTCGCCAGCTGATAGATCCGTTTCGGCCCGGCTCTCGGTACGCCGATGTACACGCCGCTCTGCAGCGCTTTCGCCAGCAGGTACAGCTTCATCGCGGCGACCGCCACCATGACCGCCGCCATCAACATCAACACCGGCCGTTCCAGACGCGCGACCAGCCGTTGCAGGCGCGTGGGTGTCGGCATTGGCGGGGGCGGTCGTCGTTTGCGTTTGCCCATGGCCTCCTCGCCTGCATTGGGGACGGCATTCTAGAGCGCTGCCGGAGAATGCAGTCACAACGCACTACCCATGCAGCGCAGTGCACAGGGCAAGATGTCTCGCCTGCGCCGCAGCGCCTGCACTATTCCACGGCACGCTGCCCTGGTGCGCCGAGCAGGCCGATCCGGCGGAACCACAGTTCCAGCGGCACCGTGACCAGCGGCGGCAGCGCCGCCAGCAGGCTCAGCGCCCACGCCCACCAGGGCCAACGCAACCGCAGCGCGGCGAGCAGGCTGGCGACCACGTACAGCAGGAATGCAGCCCCATGCAGACGCCCGAACAGCCACACGCCCAGCTCGGTGGTCTGGGTGCCGTACTTGAGCAGCATGCCGAGCAACAGGCCGGCCCAGGTCAGGCCTTCGAACACGGCGGCAGCGGCGAACAGCCGGCCCACCGGCGACAACGGACGGGAAGAAGACAAGGACACACGCAACTCCAGTGAGGAAACGAGGCCGCGACGCGATGGCGGCGGCGACGCCCGCTGGCACCTGCATTGTAGAGCGTGTCCTTGCGCGTGGCGCACGGACGCGACGCGGCCACGGCAAGCGCGGCACAGGTGAGCCCACCGCACCGATCCGTCATCGCAGGGCCAGCGGTGCGCCGCAGCGCACCGCCGCAGTCGTCAGCGACGCTGTTCCAGCACCGCCACGTCGTCGGGCGCCAGCTGCACCGTGTCGTTGCTCGGCGCCGGACCCAGCAGCGCGCGCATCGACGCCGGCAGCCGCACGGTGTGCGCGGTGGCGCCGTGGTTGATCAGCACCACGATGCGGCGCGTGCCGTCGCTGCGCACGCCCACTTCCACGTCCTCCGGCACGTCGGCCAGCGGCGCCTGCACCCCGGCGTCGCGCAACCAGTCGCCGGTGAGGCGATCCAGCGTGGCGTCGTCGAACCAGCCGCCGACATAGCTGATGCGGCCCTTGCCGACGCGCCGGGTCAGCAGTGCCGGCGCGCCATCCAGCCAGCCGTTGGCAGCGCCGTAGCGCAGCGGCGCGGTGGTGTCCGCGTCAGTGGCCTGCAACTGTTCGGCCCAGATTTTGGCGCTGCCGTCGGTGCCCGCGCCGACCAGCGGGATCGGCTTGTCCAGCGCATAGAACTGCTCCACGCGGCCGCCGAGCAAGATCGCCAGCGGTCCGGGCTGGCGCTGCGGATGCAGGCCGTTGTCGACGTTCTTCATGCCGCTGCGCGGGCCCAGCACCAGGTGCCCGCCCTGTTCGACATAGGCCTTCAGCCGCTGCGCCTGTTCCTCGGTCAGCACGTTCAGCGCCGGCGCCACCACCAGCTTGTAGCGCTCCAGCGGCGCCATCGCCGAGACCACGTCGACCACCTGCGCCTGCTGCCGCAGCGGCCGGTAGAAGCTCTTCATCTGCACGACCGGATCGAAGTCGGCCGCGTGCTTCTGGAAGCCGATCGCCCAGCGGCTGTCGAAGTCGTTGATCAGCGCCACCTGCGCCTGCGGCGTGGTGCCGGCCAGCGCCGGACCGGCCTTGGCGAACTCCGCACCGACCTGCTGGATCTCCGCATACACCGGCACCGGCGTGCCATCGGCACCGACCAGGGTGCCATGGTATTCCTCCTGCCCGTTGGGCGCGGCGCGCCACTGCCAGTACGAGACCGCATCGGCGCCATGCGCCACCGCCTGCCACGCCATCGCGCGTACCTGGCCCTTGCGCAGCGCCACGTTGGTCGCGCGCCAGTTGACGAAGCCCGGCTGGGTTTCCATCACCCAGTAGTTGCGCTGCTTGTAGCCGCGGGTCAGATCGTGGCGGGCGGCGTTGTCGACCCAGTCGTAGCGCTCGCCGGCGACGTAGTCGTCCCAGGCGGCGATGTCGAGCACGCTGTGCACGGTGTAGGCGTCAAAGCCGGCGAACCAGCCCATGGTGTTGGTGGTGATGAACTGGCGCGGATCGGCATGCGGTCGGATCGCGTCGATCTGGTTGCGCGAGTAGTCGGCCCAGGTGTCGCTGACGAAGCGCTTCCACTCCAGCAGCAGCGCCGGATTCTCCTCGTCCTCGCGCACCGGGATCTGCGCGAAGTCATTGTACGTCTGGCTCCAGTACGCCGTGGCCCAGCGCTGGTTCAGCGCGTCGATGCTGCCGTACTTGCGCTGCAGCCAGGCGTGGAACTGCGCCTTGGCCTCGGGATCGAACGAGGACTGCGCGTACTCGTTGTCCAGTTGCCAGCCGACCACGTGCGGGTTGTGCCCGTAGCGCTGCGCCATCTGCTCGGCGATGGCACGCGCGAAGCGCCGGTAGCGGGTGCTGGCGAAGGAGAACTGCTGGCGGTTGCCGTGCTCGTCGCGCACGCCGTCCTGGCTGACCCGCAAGGTGTCCGGATAGACCTGGGTCAACCAGGCCGGCGGCGCCGCGGTCGGCGTGCCCAGCACCACCACCATGCCGTGGCGCGCGGCCGCGGCGATGGCGCGGTCCATCCAGTCGAAGTCGTACTGCCCTTCGCGCGGCTCCATCCGGCTCCAGGCGAACTCGCCGATCCGCACCACGCGCACGTGCGCCGCCTGCATCAGCGCCAGATCGCGCTCCCATTGCGCCTCCGGCCACTGCTCCGGATACCAGGCCACGCCCAGCAACAGCGGCGCAACGTCGCGATAACGGGTGGCCTGCGCCTGCGCCAGCATCGGCAGGCAGAGCAGGATCGACAGCATCGCAGCGAACAGGGCAACGCCGCAGCGTTGCGGAATACGGAACAGTGGCATGCGCAACACCTTCGCAAGAGGAAACGCTGGCACGCCCCCTGCGCTGTGCCAGCGCCTGCATTGTGCGCAGTTTTACCATGCGCGCACTTGTGCATCTTGCGGCGTTTGCGCGCGCAACTGCGCACAATCCGCAGGCGTCTCCTCGCTGCGCAGCAACGCAGGCACCCACACTGCATCGCACCATGCGGACTGAGGACACGGTTGCGCTCGCCTTGCGCCTCCGGTCTCACTTGCCCGCTTTGGACGATCGCGACATTGAAATGGTCATCTGCGCTGGCTAGCGTCACGCCTCCCCCAACCGCTGGACACGCCATGAAGACCCCCCGTTTGCTCGGCACCTTGCTCGCCGCGGCCGCCACGCTGTTCTCAGCCGGCACCGCCCTGGCGCAGACCGTCACCGTGACCCCGAGCGAGGTCCACCAGACCATCCAGGGCTTCGGCGGCATGAACGGCGCCGGCTGGATCGCCGACCTCACCCCGGCCCAGGTCGACCTGGCCTTCGGCAGCGACACGGGGCAGATCGGCCTGTCGATCATGCGCATGCGCATCGATCCGTCCAGCTCCGGCTGGAGCCAGCAGGTGCCCTCGGCGGTGCGTGCCCGCGCGCACGGCGCGGTGCTGCTGGCCACGCCGTGGTCGGCGCCGGCCTACATGAAGTCCAACAACAACCTCAACAACGGCGGCAAGCTGTTGTCGCAGTATTACGACGCGTACGCCAAGCACCTGCTGGATTTCACCGCCTACATGGACGGCAAGGGCGCACCGATCTACGCCCTGTCGCTGCAGAACGAGCCGGACTGGCATCCGGATTACGAGTCGGGCGACTGGAACGGCACCGACTTCCTCAACTTCATCAGCGCGCAGGGCGCGAAGTTCGGCAAGTTCAAGCTGCTCGCCGCCGAGTCGCTGGGCTTCAACACCGCGCTGACCGACCCGGTGCTCAACAGCAGCGCCGCCCAGTACCTGTCGATCATCGGCGGCCACTTGTATGGCGTGCAGCCCAAGGACTATCCGCTGGCGCGCAGCAAGGGCAAGCAACTGTGGATGACCGAACACTACAC
Source organism: Xanthomonas sp. SHU 166 (assembly GCF_000364685.1). NCBI lineage: Bacteria > Pseudomonadati > Pseudomonadota > Gammaproteobacteria > Lysobacterales > Lysobacteraceae > Xanthomonas > Xanthomonas sp. SHU 166. The sequence continues at coordinate 2,262 of NZ_AQOJ01000055.1, read as the reverse complement.
CGACAACACCGACGGCAACGCCTGGCCGTCCGCGCTCGGCGTGGGCAGCGAACTGCACAACAGCATGCTGGCCAACTACAGCGGCTACATCTGGTGGTACATCCGCCGCAGCTACGGGCTGATTGCCGAGAACGGCACGGTGAGCAAGCGCGGCTACGTGATGTCGCAATACGCACGCTTCGTGCGTCCGGGGTCCGTGCGCATCGGCGCCACCGCCGCGCCGTATAACGACGTCGCCGTCAGTGCCTACAAGACCCCGAGCGGCAAGCTGGTTCTGGTGGCGGTCAACACCGGCACCCAGCATCGGCAGATCACCGTGCGCGTGCCCGCCGGCAGCGCCACCGCGTTCACCAAGTACAGCACCTCCTCCAGCCTCAACGTCGGCTACGGCGGCAAGTACAGCGTCGCTTCGGGCCAGACCGTGGTCTACGTCGACCCGCAGAGCGTGGCGACGCTGGTCGGCGAGTGATCGTCGCGATGGTTTGAATTTGTTGGATCGACCCGCGGCAGCCCGGCGCTGCCGCGGGCGTTTTCGGAAGTACTGTCCGCGTCGTCGCGGTGCCACGCCGTGAGCGTCGGCACCGAGACACGCGCCAGCGATCAGCCCAGCTTGGCCAGGAACCCCAGCAGCGCCTGATTGAACTCCTCGGCATGACTGGTGTTGCAGCCATGCGGCGCATCCCTCAGCAACACCACGTCGCTGCCGGCGATGGCGCGATGGGTGCGCTGGCCCGAGCCTTCGTACGGCACCGTGGCGTCGGCATCGCCGTGCAGCACCAGGGTCGGCACGTCGACCTTCTTGAGGTCCTCGCGGAAATCGGTGGTGCCGAACGCCTCCATGCAGCCCAGCGCCGCGGTCTGGTCGCTCTGCAGGCACAGCGCGATCGCCTCCTGGCGCTGCGCCTCGCTCACCTTCAAAGTGCCGTGGGCGCTGAAGAAGCCGCGGGTGAAGTCATCGAAGAAGGTCTCGCGCGAGGCCTTCAGCCCCTGCTCCATCTCCTGCGCCTGCTCCTTGCTCAGCGGCCCTTCCGGGTTGTCGTCGGTCTTGAGCATGTACGGCGGCACCGCGGAGGCGAACACTACCGCTGCCAGCTTCTCGGTGCCATGCCGCGCCACGTAGCGCGCCGCCTCACCACCGCCCATCGAGAAGCCGACCAGCACCGCCTCGCGCAACTGCTTGTCTTCGATGATGCCGGCCAGATCGTCGGCCAGGGTGTCGTACTCGTAGCCGTCGGCCGGCTTCTCGGAACGGCCGAAGCCGCGTCGGTCGTAGGCGATGACCCGGTAGCCCGCCTGCTGCAGCGGCCCGACCTGGTCCTTCCACGCCTCGGCCGACAGCGGCCAGCCATGGATCAGGATCACCGGACGACCGGCACCGCCGGTATCTTCGACATGCAGACGGACACGTGTGCTGGTGGCAGCCATGGACAGGACCTCGTGGTGGGGAGTCGCGGCAGCTTCCACTGCCGCATGTCCGGCCCGCGTGAGTGCCGTGTGTCCGAGCGTTTAACGCGGCGCGAGGGCGCTCAACCGATCCGCGGCAGGGCGCGGGTCAACTGCGCCAGCGCATCCCGCGCGATGCTGTGAAATGCCGCAGACATGTGCGCGTCCTCGATGACGCGCTCCCAGAACGCGGCCATACCGGCCATTGTGTGGCATCTACGGCGCGAACAGTCACCAGTCAATGCGCCAGGCCGCATCCACCCCGGAACACGACACAGAGCCGCACCAACGCATATGTCGGGCATCGCGCCTGCCTGCAGTCGAATAGATGCATGAATAGATAATCGAATGGCGCAGGGCAAGGCCTCGCCTGTTTTTTCTGGGTCTTTTTGCATCCATGCGCCAATCCAGAGCGCCATCCGTGAATAGATTGACGAATAGATACTCGCGCCGACCGATCGCTTCGATGCCTCCAAGCGACCGGTCGCGAGCGCCGGCTGACGCTCGCTCGATCAATCAGCGCGGTAACGCAAGTGCGCCGGACATCACGTCCAGTTGTCGTTGCCGAAGTCGCCGTCGTCCTGGAAGTCCTGGCCCATGTCCTGCTGCGGCGTGTCGTCGTAGTAGTTGTTGGTGATGTTCTCGACTACCGTCTCCTGCGGCGCGCCGCCGCCGAACAGGCCGCCGCCGTGGTGGCCGCCCAGCAGGCTTTCCACGCCCTCGAACAGGAACATGCCGCCGGCCACGCCGGCCGCCGTGGTGGCCGCGGTGCTGAGGAAGCTGGGGCCACGCGCGGCGGCCGGTGCCGGCGTCGGCTCC
>NZ_AQOJ01000054.1:0-13436 GCF_000364685.1 Xanthomonas sp. SHU 166 | reverse complement strand
GCTCCAGGTCGTGGCAGGTTGTTCGAGGCGCCCTTCAGTCCCGACGCCTTCCAACGTCGGTAGTCGGGAGACCTCGTTGATCGCTGACGTCTGCAAATAGGCCTCCCTTCGCGATTGAAGCTCACTAGCGTCGCCGGATCTTGCATCTACAGCGGTGTCGCTATCGACCATCGACGTTCCGCGACGCCACGTCGTGCTTCCTGCCGCGTTGCCGTCGCCTCGTGGTGCGCGCGCCGGTTTTCTTTCGGCGCTTGCCTGAATCAAGTAGCCGTCGCTACACCACGCACGCACTCCGGGGCGTCGGCCGGCGCGCGCGCCAGCTCGCGGGTGCGATACGACTCGCCCCATTCGCGCAAGCTGATCAGCACCGGCGCGAGGGAGTGGCCGAGCGGCGTCAGCGCATATTCGACCTTGGGCGGCACCTGCGGATAGACGTGGCGCACGATGACGCCGTCCTCCTCGAGCTCGCGCAACTGCAGCGTCAGCATGCGCTGCGTGGCATTGGGAACCAGGCGCGTCAGTTCCATGAAGCGCTTCTTGCCGGAGAGCAGGTGGAACAGGATCACCGGCTTCCACACCCCGCCGATCACCGACAGCGTGACTTCGACCGCGCAGCCGCTCTTGCCATCCAGACGTTTCAGACGCATGGTCGTTGTACCTACAAAATTGATAGTACCTGCGAAAATTGTACGTTCTTGCGATGCAGGAAGTGCGTCCCGACAATGCCTGCAATGCGGTTTCGCTGCAACCGATGCGGCGCTGCCCCTCGCCACTTTCCCCCAAGGATGTCTTGCCCATGAAAGCCATCACCCTGCGCCAGCCCGCTGGCCTCGAGAACCTCCGCCTCGTCGATCTGCCCGACCCCGGCCAGCCGGGCGCCGGCGAACTCCGCGTGCGCGTGCATGCCAGTTCGCTCAACTTCCACGACCTGGGCGTGGTGACCGGGCGCATGCCCAGCGCCGACGGCCGCATCCCGATGTCCGACGGCGCCGGCGTGGTCGAAGCGGTGGGCGAGGGCGTGGACGAGTTCGCCGTGGGCGACGCGGTCGTCTCGACCTTCTTCCCGACTTGGCTGGAGGGCGGCCCGACCATCGCCGATTTCGCCACCGTGCCCGGCGACGGCGTCGACGGCTATGCACGCGAATACGTCGTTCGCCCCGCGCACTGGTTCACGCACGCCCCGCGCGGCTACAGCCACGCCGAAGCGGCGACGTTGACGACCGCCGGGCTCACCGCCTGGCGCGCACTGGTGGTGGACGCGCACCTGAAGGCCGGCGACACCGTGCTGGTGCTCGGCACCGGCGGCGTGTCGATCTTCGCCCTGCAGTTCGCCAAGCACATGGGCGCCACCGTCATCGCCACCTCGTCCTCCGACGAAAAGCTCGCGCGTGCGCAGACGCTGGGCGCGGACTTCACCATCAACTACCGCCGCGACACCGACTGGGCGGCCAAGGTGCTCGACTACACCAACGGCCGCGGCGTCGACGTGGTGATCGAAGTGGGCGGACCCGACACGCTGGGCCAGTCCATCCGTGCTTGCCGCATCGGCGGCCACATCGCCCTGATCGGCGTGCTGACCGGCATTGCCGGCCAGGTGCCGACCGTGGCGCTGATGCAACGCCACCAGACCCTGCAGGGCCTGATCGTCGGCAGCCGCCGCCACCAGCGCGACATGGTCCGCGCCCTCGACGCAACCGGCATCAAACCGGTGGTCGACCAGACCTTCGCGCTGGAAGACATCGCCGATGCGTTTGCGCATCAGGCGGCGGGGAAGCATTTTGGGAAGTTGTGCTTGTCGATCTAGGGAGGGGCGGGGGCAGTGCACTCTGTCCCCTGTTTTTGAAGACAAAGCGATTGGACGCCATTCCCGTGATTCCCCGGTGCGGGATGGGCGACGGCCGGATCAGTCCTTGCTGGCCAAGCTCACCACCAGTTCGCCGTCGCGTACCTGCACGCGCAGGGTGCTGCCGATGGTGAAGCCCAGTTCTTCCATCCAGCGGCCGCCCAGGCGCAGCGCGGGCGTGCGCTTGCCGTTGGCGGAGTGGCCGCAGCCGACGGTGCACTGCTGTGGCGAGCGTGGGCGGCGGGGCGGTCGCGAGGCGCGGGCAAGATCGGCGGCGTTGGCGGCGGCGATCTGTTCGGGCGTCAGCATGGGGGTGAGCGACGACTCGACGATCGTCCACTGCGGGCAGTGGCGATGCTTGTGCGACTTGCGCTTGCGGGGAGCGGCGGGGCGGGGTGACGGTTGACGCATGGCACAGCCTCCTTGGCAGACAGGAACCCGCGCCGAACGGCGACGGGATGTCGGGAGGTTAGAAACCGCAGAGAGCCGGCGGGCTTATTTCCCCGAAGGGTGTTGTATTCGCCGCCCTCCCGACGCAGACAGCGCGTCGGAGTGTGCCTGCGAACAGGCACAAAAAAACCACCGGTTTGACGGAGGTGGGTGCCGCTCTCTGAGGAGTTTCTACGCTCCTTGAAGGGATGGTGCTACTGGTTTTTAGAGATGTCAACTGGTATGGATAGTGGCGCGAAGATGCGCTTTGGAAGTTAACCTGACCCCGTTATCCCATCAGGGCAGAAACAGGTAGGTCAATACAGCTCAGCAATAGACAGCCGTAACTATTGACCGAAGGACAGCGGTCGCCGTTAGCCCATCAGCACCTTTGGACGGGAGCGCAGCCTGCATCGAATTGTGAGTTGGCGAACGCTGTCTTACGTTCACACGCACACCGTGCGGGTACCTCAGGTTCTCCTCTGGGTGACCTGGTTTCCTAGCGAGCGAAGCTGTCCAGGCAGCAACATGTGTGGCCCAAGTAGGCCTTGAATGTTGGAGGGACTGGAAAGGAAAAGAGCACCTTGTGTAACCGCCGAGCTGCAGAGCCTTCTGAATTGGCTGAGAATCTGCTCCAGGTCGCTCTGTGTCCAAACCCTTGCGCCAAAGGAAAAGTCGTCGGCAACATCGGCTTGAACAACGTTGCTTACTATAATTGGATTAATTTGTTCAATATGCCGATAGTTTTTATTTAGCCAAAGGATGCTTGACTGAAGTTGCTCAGCGTCTCCCTTGGATAGCAGCGCAGTCTTTCTCGCTTTTGACCTCGATCACGAAAGCCTCTGTGCCAAATAGCCACAGGTTATCGGGTCCACGATTAAAGAGGTTATCCGGACGTGATGACTCGGACCCAATCAGGTCGCCAAGCAGGCGTATAGATTCCTCTACAGTTTTATAGTCTTGGGAGAAATTCGTGCTCGCGCTCAGTGCGTCGATCGTCAAAAGAGATCCATTGGGATGCGTGAATGAACGCAACCACTTTGCGATGGATTCCGCCTGGTTAGTAATCTTGCGCATCTGAACCGGCATGAGCATTGGCGGTCGGGACACGTTAGGGTTGTCCGAGAAAGCAGACAGCTGAAGATTCATTGCGCTAGGCTGATCGAAAAAATACTGATAGCGTGCTGCAGTTTGCTTCGCGACGCCGCGGAGGTCGAGCTCATCGATTGCGTCAGCGGCACTTTGCAGAAGTTTGCTTGCGCTAACGTAGTCCCTTGCTAGCGCCTTACGGCTCGCCTCACGCTCCAGTCTAGCGATTTCGATCTTGTCTTCGATAAAGTTCAGTGTCTCGCTTGACGCATCTACTTTTGATACCTCCTGTTGGTAGAACATCTTCCAACCCGGATCGCGTTTAAGAAGTTGATTGATAGTTCCGACTACCGCACTTGCGATACCGTTTTCGTCATTCAGGGCGGATGACACTATGCGGCCAATTTCCAGCTGTCTGACTGTGAAAGGAGACAAGTTGCGAGCGACTTCCGACCTGGATATGAAGCTTGCAATGTCCCGGCCGCCTAGTATCACCGCGCAGTAATCAGATGAAGATCGGACGGCTCGGCCCAAGCCTTGCTCTATTTTGGTGGCGACCTTTCCGCGCATCCCAGTGACGAGGCCAGTTTTGGAAGCATCCTGCCTGTCTGCAAGGCTTTCGGCGAGTGGAAGTCCGTCAACGATCAGTAGCCGGCATGCGCTGTCCGGCAGGTCGACACCATCGTACCTCTGAGCAAAGACAACAATATTGCCTGAGTTACTTTTTCTAAGGGATTTAAGAATTTCGCTAATTGATTCTTTCTTTGCAAGGGTTGCGCCGGCTGCGGCCCACTTTTCGGCTTTAGGGAATGAAGGGACGAGTACGACGACGTTAGCGACCTGCCTAACAGAAAGAGCTACGCTGATGAGGTCTAAGTCCGAGAAGGTGGGCTCAATTAGAGACGGCACGAGAACCATTCGCTCCCCGATTGAAGATTCGCCCGAGGCATCAACTGGTTGTTTAGCTGACTGTGGATCACATCCTAGCTCACGTACCAAGACGCCCGCGTCATGGATGGACGCTGACATGAATAACCTGTGTCGCGCGTTGGCATAATGGGCGACGCGCTCGACCTGCGGAGGATCGAGCGTTATGTAAGCTTGCTGGCCCGACACGTAGATCCGAACTAGCTCAATGGCAGGTGAAATATTTTGCCAGTTGAATTTTAACTCCTGCGAGTTCGCAAACTGTGCGCATATCTCTGTAATTTGGCTCTGGAATCGCTGCTGCAGCCAGAATGGAACCTCAATTATGGCGTCAGACTCGCCCTTAGTGATTCCCGCCCAAGTCACCGGATCATGCTCTTTGAGTGCAGAAGCCAGTAGCTCGAGCAGTGCGGCATGTGCCTCAGTGGGTAGATCCGCTGAGAAATTGCTTCGGATGGATTCGATTCCGGAGTGGACGTCGTCAAGAACAATCGCACAGGGCGTGATACGCTGCCTGGCAAACGTTGACTTTCCATTAAAGAATTTGTCGTATGTGCAGACTATTATCGCCTGGGCCCTCGCGGCTTCCTCAGGTGCTTGAGGCTCCCTGGACCTCCAATGTAAAACGCGAAGTCCAATATTCGCGCCCTCGGATATCACTTGCTCAACTAGCTGGCTATTGGGTACTAGATAAACAGCTGGCTCTCTCAGCTTATCCATCATATGCTTCAAATAGAGCAGGCCAATCGTCGTCTTGCCGCCGCCAGTATTCAGCCTGACTACTAGGTCACGCTCCTCAATCCTGCCGGATAGGGCTTCCAGAGTCCGGATCTGAGATGGGCGCAACTCCACATGGCTGACTTGTCTATCAAGCGCTTGGAACGTTCCAATGATTGAGGTCGGCGCTTTCGAGCTACTGTTCTGAGCTAGTTTGGTAAAATCGATCATGACTTATCTCTGGATGAAAATGCCTCGATAGATAAGCTGCTACATGGCTTATCATGGCTGATGACCAGGACTTGATGAGATCCGGAATAAATGAAAGCTGAGGTTGGGCTACGCTCCAACCTGAGCTCACTAGCTTCTAATTCGCTCCACTGTGTCGAGCGCTTTTCTAAAGCACGGATGCACCTGAACCTCGTCGAAGCGGGGTTGGTGCGGGCCCATGTACGAGTAGAAGGTTCTTGTGCCCCCGCCTGAACCGCCAGCTATGTAATCACCTATAACACCAATTTCATACAAAATATCGATCATGCGAGCGACATCTGTTGCATCCACTAGCTTGTTAAACCAAGGGTGATTGATAGTCGAGACCGTCATGAGATTGACAATCATCCCTTCCAAGGTTTCGCGCCGAAGGTGATAGGGGCTACGGCTGTAGTGAGTTTTCCACGCTTGAAAGAAGTCGGCGATGCCTGGGTACTGATTCGAAAACTCTGAGCAGAGATCAGATAGCTTCCATGTAGAGTAAACTATTTCGGATTGCTTCAGTGCGTGGTCGTCTGGTGCATCGGAAGTCAGATCATTTGTGTAAAGGCGTGCAAGCTGTATCAGTTCGCGTGGCCGCGACAGGGTCCGTTCAATCATCCAGTTGTCAGTGTTGGAAGTCCCAACTGTCTCTGGGAAGACCGTGTTGAAGGCTGCGTCTCCAAGTGAATGAAGCCCGCGCCTCTGTCGGTTGAAGTTGATCCGTGCGTTGAGTACTGCCAAGAGTTGTGGTTTAGCCCATTTGATGGACTGAATGTCGCGGTACTTGTCTGCGTGCTGCGTTAGTGGCATAAGCAGGGAATAGACATCTTCCCGGAGAAAAACAATCGGAAAAATGTTGTTCGCTTTACCGTGCAAATTGAATGCGGCCCGAAGTAGCCCCAATAGCATTCCATTTGCGAGCCGAGAGTTGTCCCAGCCCTGATCGAGGTCATCTATAAGGACGACAAACTTTGCCCCGTGCTTTGTGATCTCAATTGCATGATGCTCGAGCGCATCCACTTCAGCTATCTCGCGGAGACGCTCTTCCAGGTGCATTCCAAACTCACCAAGCTTACCAACTGTTGCCTTAACCCGCGTCAGAACCTCGGAAATGTTCTCGACAAGGTCTTTTGAGGTCCTGTTTAGCTGAAGGGCCACTTGCCGGGCGAACTCCATGCTTTCAGTGGCGTACGTGCCCTTACTCGCGTGTCCAGCTGTAGACAAGCAGTCTAATAAGATCTGTCTTAGCCAGGTGTGCTGAAAGAATATCTCCTCCCCGTAGCCGCCTTGAAGCTCTGAGTCGTTCAGGACGCTCCGAATTGAATTGAAAGATGGAGATATATTTATAACATGGGTGTTGGGCTCCGCAGAGAAGTGTTTGAAAAGCTTTTCGCGTAGAGCACTTTTCCCCGCGCCCTTCCGCCCAACCACGAGCTGCTTTTGTCGGCCACTCAGCCGTTCGAAGGCTAAGGAATCTTGGAAATACTGAAGAAGGTTCGGATCGTTTTCAGCACTGTCAGCCCCCCAGTCGATCTCATGAATCCGCACGGTTTATCTCCCTTAACCCCGATTGATAGGGGGGTGTACCTCTAGTTGGGCAGCAGTGGCCGGCTATTTTCCTTTTGCAAACTCCCTCGCCGTATGGGGCTAGCAGGGAACTCAAGGCATGCCCGGTGTGAACGCGGCGGTTGACAGCGGGATTTGGCCAAGGTGCGGAAGGCTGCTGCCGACCTGCGACAGCTTGCTGGCGGTGAGCCGTAATGGGGTCAGGTTTACTTAGGATGTCAGCCTTACTCCATTCTACGCCCGGGTTATTCATTTTTGTTCAAGACGTACTTGAGCGATTGGCCGCAGGCTGCCTTGTAGCACTGACTGTAGAGCGTGAGCCAGTAGTCACGATTGGATTTATCGCCTGACTCGAACTTGTCGCCGATAAACGTCATGAGGTCGTATGCCACTCGAGCTTTGGAGTCCGACTGAATTTCTACTGGACTGGTAATGCGCATATCATTGCTCATTGTGAAGTCTCCTAGTTGAAGCTGCTTTGCATCATTTAGAGATAAGTAGAATATAAGCGGGAGATAAAGAACTATGTGGCACCACTGCCTTTCGGTGAGGTGTGGATTCCCGGATTCTATTTTTTCGGTCAACGCCGTTGCATAATCCCTTGCATCTAATTAACGTCCATTCCCATTGCGCTTTGTAAGCAAACGCGACGCTACCACTTGTTGACGTTCGTCACAAGTTAAAGGCCGCTCGGCGAACCGCCGGCGGCCTTAATTTGTAGACAAGTTGTTTGACCCCGCGCCATCCGGATTTACCGGACGGCTCGCTCCGCGAGTAACTCAGTTACTGGGCGTACTCCAAACCTGCCCCTTAACCCCGCGTACGCTGGCATTCGCCGCCCCATCCAAATCAAACACAATCACGCTGTTATCGCCCTTCCGCTGCCATGGCGCCGGAAAATACAACGCCCGCTGCTGCCCAATCTTCCAGTGCCTTCCCAGGTTATGGCCATTGGCCCAAGCGAAGCCTTTGCCGAAGGCGCGCATGTCCAGGAACGTATCGGCAGGCGTGCCGATCTTCAGCGTGCCGCGGTGGAACGCCGGGCCATCGACCTTGGCGGTGGTCCAGCCGGTGAGCTTGCTCGGGTCGTCCATCGGCAGGGGGAAGGTCTGCCAGCCGTTGAGGGGCTTGCCGTCGAGCAACACGGGGTCGACCAGGCCGGCGTGGCCGTCGGGGAGGTGGGCGCCGTAGTTGATGCGGCCGGTGTTCTCCACCAGGACGTCGAGGGTGTGGGGGCCGGCGGGGATGTCCACGTCCACCGCCACTTGCTGCAGGCGGCGCTCGGCGCTGCCGGCCAGTGTGCGGTCGACGTAGACGCGGGCGTAGTCGCGCACCTCGCCCAGGTACAGGCTGCCCTTGCGCGGGCCGGTGACGGTGGTGCGGTAGAGGATGTAGCCGTAGGCCTGGCCGTAGCGCTCCATCGGCTGCGGGGTGTCGGTGGTGGCGGCCGGGGCCGGCAGGTTGTCCCAGAGCGAGGCGGATTCGCGCAGCGGCGTGGTGGGGAGTTCGGCGAAGCGGATCGGCTTGGGCAGCGCGGGCGGGGCGATGCCGGTGACGCGCTGGATGGCGTCGCGGAACAGGGTGAACTTGGGGGTGGGGCGGCCGGCTTCGTCGAGTACGGCGTCGTAGTCGTAGCTGGTGGTCTGCGGGGCGTAGTGGTCGCTGGGGTTCTTCTGGAAGTTGGCGCCATTCATGAAGCCGAAACTGGTGCCGCCGACGAACATGTAGAGGTTGGCGGAGTGGCCCTGGCGCAGGATCCATTCGAACTCGCTGGCCTGCTTGGCGGCATCGGTGGCCGCGTGCTTCTCGCCCCATTGGTCGAACCAGCCGGCCCAGTATTCGCCCACCATCTGCGGTTGCCCGGGGCGGAACTTGGCCAGGGTCTCGAAGGCGTTCTTGGCGTCGCCGGGGGCGAAGTTCACCACGGCCAGGGTGTCGGGCAGGGTGCCGTTGGCGAGCACGTCCGGGCCGTCGGCGGTGAACAGCAGCGCCTTGTCGAAGCCGGCCTGGACGAACATGGCGCGGTTGCGGCGCATGTAGGCGTGGTCGTCGCCATAGGAGCCGTATTCGTTCTCCACCTGCACGGCGACGATCGGGCCGCCGTTGCCGTTGAGCCGCGGCTTGACCTGGGCGGCGAGTGCGTCGAGGTAGGCCTGGCTGGCGGCGAGGAAGCGCGGGTCCTGGCTGCGCACGCGCATGCCGGGTTCGGCGAACAGCCACGCCGGATAGCCGCCGGCTTCCCACTCGGCGCACACGTACGGGCCGGGGCGCAGGATCACGTTGAGGCCTTGCGCGGCGGCTTCGTCGACGAAGGCGGCGATGTCGTTGTTGCCGCTGAAGTCGAACTGGCCCGGCCGCGGTTCCACCAGGTTCCAGAACACGTAGGTCTCCACCGTGTTCAGGCCCATCGCGCGCGCTTTCTGCAGGCGGTCCTTCCAGTAGGCGCGGGGGATGCGCTGGAAGTGGATGGCGCCGGAAATGACTTGGTACGGCTTGCCGTCGCGGATGAAGTGATCGCCCTGGGTGGCGAAGGCGGGCCAGGCGGTGCCGCTGTCGGCCGCGCGCACGTGGGTGGCGGGCAGGGCGAACGCCAGGGCGAGGGCGAGAGCAGCGAGGATCTTACGCGGCATGGGGGGATTCTCTAAAAAAGCGATGCGATTGCGACAGTAGGACGACCGGAGCGCGCGCCGTCGTGCATCGGGTCACGCACAGGCGCGGATGTGGGAACCACCAATCCCGATTCCCCAATCGCGATTCCCGGCCGTCAGCTAAACGATGGCGGCAGATCGTCCTTGCCCGCACCGAACGCGGTGTTGGGCTTGGGCCCCATCTCCAGTTCCAGCGTGCCGCCGGCGGCGAGGTCGGCGTGGCGCAGCCAGCTGCGGGTGTAGGGCTTGCCGTTCCAGCGTGCGCTCTGGATGTAGACGTTGGCCGGGCTGTTGCCGTGGGCGACGATGCGCAGGGTGCGGCCGTTGCCCACGTCCAGTTCGGCGCGCTTGAACAGCGGGCTGCCCAGCACGTAGTTGGCGCTGACCGGGTCCACCGCGTACAGGCCCAGTGCGCTGAGCACGAACCAGGCGCTCATCTGCCCGCAGTCCTCGTTGCCGGACAGACCGTTGCGCGCGTCGTGGTACTGCTCGCGCAGCAGCCGCCGCACCATCGCCTGGGTCTTGTACGGCTGCCCGGCGTAGGCGTAGAGGTAGGCGACGTGGTGGCTGGGTTCGTTGCCGTGCGCGTACTGGCCGACCATGCCGTCGATGTCCGGCGGTGCGTCCGCCGGCAGTTCGGAGCTGGTGGTGAACAGTTCGTCGAGCTTGGCGACGAAGTGGTCGCGGCCGCCGAACAGGTCCATGTAGCCGTACAGGTCGTGCTGGTTGAGGAAGGTGGCCTGCCAGGCGTTGGACTCGGTGAAGTCGCGCCACTGCGCGCTGTGGCCCATCGCGCGCGGATCGAACGGGGTGGCCCACTGGCCGTCGCTCAGGCGCGGCTGCACGAAGGTGCTTTCGCGGTTGAACACGTTGCGGTACTGGCGCGAACGTTCGCGCAGGTGCCTGGCATCGTCGTCGGCGCCGACCGCCTGCGCCAGGTGCGCCACCGCCCAGTCGTCGTAGGCGAATTCCAGGGTGCGGCTGACCGATTCGTCGACCTTGTCGCAGGGGATGTAGCCCAGCTTCCGGTACAGCGCCAGGCCGTGCACGTCGTCGTCCATAGCGCGCTTGCGCCAGGCCGGGTAGGCGGCTTTCCAGTCGATGCCGGTGAAGCCCTTGGCGTGCGCCTCGGCCAGCACCACGGCGGAGTGGTAGCCGATCATGCAGTCGGTCTCCACGCCCTGCAGCGGCCAGATGGCGACGCCTTGCGGGCATTCGTGGGCACCGCGCACCAGGCACTGCACCAGGTCGGGCACGCGCTCGGGCTGCACCAGGGTCAGCAAGGGGTGCAGGGCGCGGTAGGTGTCCCACAGCGAGTAGGTGCTGTAGTTGTGGTAGCCGGACGGCGCCTGGTGCACCTGCAGGTCCATGCCGCGGTAGCGGCCGTCGGTGTCGCTGAACAGGGTCGGCGCGATCAGGCTGTGGTACAGCGCGGTGTAGAAGATGCGGCGCTGCGCTTCGTCGTCGCTGTCGATGCGCACCCGGCCGAGTTCCTTTTCCCATTCGGCCACGGCGGCGGCGTGCACGCGGGCGAAGTCGAAGTCGGGCAGTTCCGCGTCGAGGTTGGCCAGGGCGTTCTCGGCGCTGACCGCGGAGATGCCGACCTTGACCAGCAGCGGCGCGTCGGCGGCATCGGGGTAGTGCAGGGCCAGTTTCAGCCGGTTGCCGTCGGCGCTGCGCGCGCTCGCGGCCAGCGGTTGGTCGTCGGCGTACAACTGCGCGCTGGCGAACGGCCGCGACAAGCGCATGGCGAAATAGATGTAGCGGCCCTTGGCCCACTGGTAGACGCGGCGGCCGCCGGTGACGGTCTGCGCGTCGACCAGGCGCAGGCTGGCGTCTTCGACGCGGGCGGGGATCTCCGGCTTGTCCTGCATGCCGTGGCACAGGTCCAGCAGCAGGTGCGCCGGCTTGCCCTTGGGGAAGTGGTAGCGGTGCAGGCCGGCGCGCGCGGTGGCGGTGAGTTCGGCATGCACGCCACTGTCCTTCAGGCGCACGCGATAGTAGCCGGGCGAGGCGGCTTCGTCGGCATGGTCGTAGCGCGAGCGGTAGCCGGCCTCGGGGTGCTCGCGCGTGCCGGGCTGCAGCTTCACCGGGCCGGTGGCCGGCACCACCAGGAAATCGAGCATGTCGCCGATGCCGGTGCCGGACAGGTGGGTGTGCGAGAAGCCCATGATCGAGCCGTCGTCCGCGTGGTAGCCGGAGCAGGCGTCCCAGTCGGCGTTGTAGGTGTCCGGGCTCAGTTGCACCATGCCGAACGGCAGCGTGGCGCCGGGGAAGGTGTGGCCGTGGCCGCCGGTGCCGATGAACACGTCGACGTTGCGGGTGAGCTCGGCCTTGGCGCGCGCATCGGCCGGCAGCGCGTAGCTGCCGGCGCGTGCCTGCGCCAGGCGCGCGATGCCGCTGCTGCCGAACAGGGCCAGGGCGATGGCGCCCTGCAGGAAACCGCGTCGTGTGGCCATGGTGCTGTCCTCGGGGTGTGCAGCGGTGCGGTGGGGGTATGTTTGCTGTTGTGGGAGGGACTTCCGTCCCGACGCGTTGTCGGTCAGGCCCGTCGGGACTGAAGTGCCTCCCACAGATGCAGTGATCGCGTCAGGCCTTCAGCAACTGCGGCTTGCGCTGGTGCAGGTCGATGATCAGTTCGCCGAACAGGGTGTTGGCCCAGGCGAACCAGTCGCGGGTGAAGGTGCTCGGGTTGTCCTTGTCGAAGGCCTCGTGCATGAAGCCGCTGCCGGCGTCGGTGGTCTTGAGCCACTGCAGGCACTGGCGGATCTGCGCGTCGTCGTCGCTGGCCAGGGCGTACTGCATCAGCGACATCGGCCAGATCGTGCCCAGGCCGCTGTGCGGGCTGCCCACGCCGTCGGCGGCGCGGCCGCGATAGAAGTACGGGTTGCGCTCGCTCCAGGCCAGCTGCCGGGTGCGCAGGAACACGGGATCGCGGCGATCGCAGCAGCCCAGGTAGGCCAGGCTCAGCAGGCCGGGCGCGTTGGCGTCGTCGATGAACAACTGGTTGCCGTAGCCGTCCACCTCGTAGGCCCAGAACGGCTGACCGTCGGCGTCGCGCATCTGCCCAAACTTTCGGGTGGCCGTCTCGACCTCGTCGGCCAGGGCGCGGCACTCGCCGGCGAAGGCGGCGTCGTGATGCAGCGCCTCGCTCATCGTCGCCAGTTGCCGCAGCGAGGTCACCGCGAACAGGTTGGCGGGGACGAACAGCGGGTACAGGCAGGCGTCGTCGGACGGGCGGAACATCGAGTGGATCATGCCGTTGGGCCGGGTCGGCTGCCCGTAGCCGTCCAGCACCAGGGTTTCGGTCGCCAGGGGCGAGGGCCGCTGGAAACTGTACGGGCCGCGGCCCTGCAGGCGCTGCTGCTCGCGGAAGGTGCGCACCACCACGTGCATGGCGTCGCGCCAGTCGTCGTCGAACGGCGCGGTGTCGCCGCTGGCGCGCCAGTACTCGTGCGCCAGGCGGATCGGGTAGCACAGCGAATCCACTTCCCATTTGCGCTCGCCGACCCCGGGCTTCATCTCGGTGATGTCGGCCACCGACCACTTCAGGCGCTGGCTGGTGCCGTCGGGCAGGAACGCGTTGGCATAGGGATCCAGGCGGATGCAGGCGGCCTGGCGCTGGATCAGTCCATGGAACATGCGCCGCAGCGCCGGGTCGCGCTTGGCCAGCGGTACGTAGGGATGCACCTGCGCGGAGGAGTCGCGCAGCCACATCGCCTCGATGTCGCCGGTGATGACGAAGGTGTCCGGCTTGCCGTTGCGGGTGCCGGTCTCGACGGTGGTGTCGAGGGTGTTGGGGTAGCAGTTCTCGAACAGCCAGGCCAGGCGCGGATCGGCGATGTCGGCCTTGACCGTGCGCAACTGGCGCTCGACCGCGGCGCTGACGAAGCGGCGCTTGCCCGGCGGCGGCCGCTTGCTGGGCAGCGCGGCAGAAGCCGACGCCGCGGCGGCGGCCGGCAGCA
>NZ_AQOJ01000053.1:0-14040 GCF_000364685.1 Xanthomonas sp. SHU 166 | reverse complement strand
CACCCCAACCCCTCTCCCGAGGGGAGAGGGGCTTAGGTCTCGCGCTGCTTGACGATGTATTGCGCATCCGGTGTCTACCAGATCGACCAGTCGTCGCGATGGCCCGCGCTTTGCCTGCCGGACGCTTGCACGGCGTTTACGATTTGTTTACAAAGAATTCCATGCCGTCGCGGTGCAGGGGGTCGCAGCGGCCGACCCACATCCTTTCTGGAGAGAGAGACGGATGAATTTCCTGCACCGCCATCCTTTGGTCTTCGCGGTATCCCTGGTCCTGCTCGGCGGCGTCCCCGCCATCGCCGGCGCCCAGCAACAGACGCCCCCGGCCGCTCCCGGCACGGCCACCACGCTGGACAGCGTGCAGGTCACCGGCACCCGCATCCGCCGCGCCGAAGTCGAGGGCCAGGTGCCGGTGCAGACCCTGAGCCGCGCCGACATCGAACGGACCGGCCTGACCTCCATCGGCGATGTGCTGCAGGAGCTCACCGCCTCCGGCTCGGCCTTGAACGCCAAGTTCAACTCCTCCGGCAATTTCGGCTTCCCGCCGGACGGCAGCGGCGTCGGCGCGGGTTCGGCGCAGGTCGACCTGCGCCATCTCGGCGCCAAGCGCGTGCTGGTGCTGGTCGACGGCATGCGCTGGGTCAACGAGTCCTCGGCCTCGGGCGTGGGCGCGGCCACCGATCTCAACACCATCCCGCTGGCCATCGTCGAGCGCGTCGAGGTGCTGGAAGACGGCGCCTCCTCGCTGTACGGATCCGATGCCATCGCCGGCGTGGTCAACATCATCACCCGGCGCAATTTCGAAGGCGGCCAGGTCACCCTGAACTACGGCGAGTACGACAAGGGCGACGGCGCCAGCAAGGGCGTGGACCTGGCCTGGGGCCACAGCACCGAGCGCACCAGCCTGTTCCTCGGCGCCAGCTACACCAAGCAGGATCCGATCTACGCGCGCGACCGCGCGCAGTCGCTGTATCCGATTCCCGGCACCGGCCTGAGCTTCGGCAGTTCGGCCACCCCGGACGGGCGTTTCATCTTCGTCGACCCCAACACCGGCGCCGAGCAGAACCTGACCCCGAACAGCGGCGCGCGCACGCCGCGTTACGACGGAACTGGCGGCTGCACCCGCAGCGACGACTACCACTGCTTCACCACCGCCGACCGCTACAACTTCGCCGCGTCCAACCTGCTGCTGACCCCGTCGGAGCGCAAGGGCGTGTTCGGCCAGTTCCGCTTCTTCTTCAACGACGACGTGCAGTGGTACCTGAAGCTGCTCGGCAACCGCCGCGAGTCGACCAACCAGGCCGCGCCGGAACCGATCTTCCTCGGGCCCGACGCCGGCACCGGCAATCCGCTGGCCGACAACATCGTCATCTCCGCCGCCAACCCGTACAACCCGTTCGGCTTCGCGCTGGATTCGGGCAGCAACCTGATCATGATCGGGCGCCGCCCGGTGGAAGGCGGCGCGCGCGTGTTCGAGCAGCGCGTGGACACCCAGTATGTCGGCACCGGCTTCATCGGCAGCTTCGAGGGCGCCGACCGCACCTGGTTCTGGGACGTCAACGGCGCCTACAGCAAGAACAAGGCCGAGCAGACCAACTACGGCAGCTACAACATCTACAACATCAACCTGGCGCTGGGCGATCCGGCGGCGTGCGCGGCGGTGGCCGGCTGCGTGCCGCTGAACATTTTCGGCGGCGCCGGCAGCATCACCCCGGACATGCTGCGCTGGATCCAGCCGGTGGTGCGCGACCGCAGCCAGAACGAGCTGACCCAGTTCACCGCCAACCTCAGCAGCGACCTGTTCCGGCTGCCGGCCGGCGCGGTGTCCTTCGCCACCGGCGTGGAATACCGCAAGTACGAGGGCTTCTACCGCCCCGATCCGCTGACCGTGATCGGCCACTACAACGGCGTGCCGTCGCTGCCGACCCAGGGCAGCTACGACGTCAAGGAGGCCTACCTCGAACTGAGCGTGCCGATCTTCGCCGACTCGCCGCTGGGCGACAAACTGGACCTCAGCTTGGCCGGCCGTTATTCCGACTACTCCACCTTCGGCGGCAAGTTCACCCCGAAGTACGGCCTACGCTGGCAGGTGGCGCCGGACTTCGTGCTGCGCGCCAGCTATGCCGAAGGCTTCCGCGCGCCCAGCATCGGCGAACTGTACGGCTCGGCCGCGCGCGCCGACCTGACGCTGTCCGATCCCTGCTCGATCGGCCTGGGCGGCACCGCGCCGCGCGGCAGCGCCAGCAACTGCGCCACGCTCGGCGTGCCGGCCGGCTACCAGCAGGCCAACTCGCAGATCTCGGTGACCACCGGCGGCAACCGCGCGCTGGAGCCGGAGAAGGCGCGCAGCTTCAGCGCCGGCTTCGTCTGGAGCCCGTGGTTCGCCAGCAATGTGCCGTGGTCGGACCGCTTCGACGTGGAGGTGACCTTCTACCGCCACGACATCGACGGCGCGATCCAGGCGATCAACGCGCAGACCCAGCTCGACCTGTGCGTGGACACGCTGTCGCCGACCTACTGCGACGGCATCACCCGCGCCTCCACCGGCGGCATCAACGGCTTCAACAACCGGCTGACCAACCTCGGCTCGATCAAGACCGACGGCTGGGACGTGGACCTGTTCTGGAACTCGCCGGAGACCGCCGCCGGCCGCTTCAAGATCGGCTGGCAGAACACCTTCGTCACCCGCTATGTCGCCACCGGCGCGGCCGGCCAGGTGCAGCCGCAGCGCCCGGGCGTGGAGGTGGTGGACAGCTCGATTCCCGAGTGGACCAGCAACCTGAGCCTGGACTGGTCGCGCGGCCGCTGGAATGCGTCGTGGACGCTGCGGCACATCTCCGAGCTGACCGAGCAGTGCGGCGACGCGGTCGCGTTCCCGGTGTGCAGCAACCCGGTGGCCGGCACCAACACGCTGGACGCGATCACCTACCACGACCTGCAGGTGGGCTACCGCTTCGACTGGCTCAAGGGCCTGACCCTCAGCGGCGGCGTCAACAACGTCTTCGACAAGGACCCGCCGATCTGCCTGTCGTGCTCGCTCAACGGCTACGACGCCTCCACCTACGGCATTCCAGGTGGGCGCTACCTGTACGTGCGGGCGGATCTGAAGTTCTAGTCGCGATGTCCGCCGGCGCCTTTCGCAGAGGCCGCCGGCGGCCGTCTTCGTTTTTCTTGTTAGACTCCTGCCAGATTCGACAGGGGTTAGGGATGAAAAAGGCATTGTCTGGGAGTCTGTTGGCGGTGCTTGTGGCGCTCGGCGGCTGCAAGGCCGATGCTCCGGGTGCTGCTCAGGCCGGCGCTGTGTCCGAGGCCCGCTCGGTGGTGGCGATCAGGCAGATTTTGCTGTCGGAAGGAAGCGCACATGGGGCATCCGCGGCTCCAGAGCCCCTGACGCAGGACGCGACCATTGATGTCACCGTTTCATTGACTGCAGCGCTGTCCGAACCGCAATCCCTGTCGCTGCGGCTCATCGACCTGAAGGGCGGAAAGACGGTAGGCGAACAGCGCTCGGCCCTCGAGCCGGGCAAGGATTCGGCGCACTTCGAGTTCAAGCCGGTTCGGTCCTGGACGCCTGGACGGCATTTGCTCGAAGCGCGCCTGGGCCAGAACGGAAAGGTCTTTCAACGCGATTTCGATATCCAGCCGCAGCCGGTTCAATCGTCGACGAGCGGTTGAACGCGCGATTCCTCGGTGTCTTCAAGTGCGAAGAGAAATGCGCGCAGGTCGCGTTGCTCGTCCGTCGTCAATGTGATCGGTGTGCCGCGCGAAAGGCTTCGATAGTAGATCTCGCGCTGAATGGCCGCATCCAGGGTGGGTACGCTGCCGTCGTGCATGTAGGGGGCTGTGCGCGAGACGTTGCGTAACGTTGGCGTCCTGTAGGCGGCCAGATGTTCGCCGCGCCCATCGATGGCGAAACGTCCAAGCGCCGCGATGTCCGGCTTCGAAAGAACCAGTTCGGCCAAGGGGATTCCTTGCTGTCGTTGGCGCTGAAGAGCCTCGATGGCGATTTTGACGTTGCCCGACATTCGCTCCATACCGACATTGGAGTGATGGAAGCGGTTGTCGGTGAATCTGGCCGGCGAGCCGACGATCCGGTGGCACGCCGCGCATTCGGCTTTGCCGCGGAACAGATCCAGGCCGCGCCGCTCCGTTGGCGTCAGCGCATCCGACGCGCCGGCGGCGTAAGCGTCGTAACGGCTGCGCCCGCTGGCGTTTGCGGTCAGATAGGCCAGGATCGCCTGGGAAATGCGAGCTTGGTCGATCGTTTCATCGCCAAACGCGGCCTTGAAGCGCTGTCCATAGGCTGGTCGGCCGCGCAGAGCGGCAACCACCGCCGCCATGTCGGGTTGCGCCATCTCCGCGCGATTGGTGAACGCGGCCACCGCTGCCCGATCGATTCGGTCTTCGCGTCCGTCCCAGAAAAAGCGATCGAAATACTTCAGGTCCAAGAGACTGGGAACGTTGCGCGTTCCGGAACGCCCATCTCCCAGGTAAGGAACCGGAATTGGTTGAGCGAAAGCGGCGTCCGGGCGATGGCATGTCGCGCAGGCCAACTCTCTGCTGGCGCTTAGCGCAGCGTCATGGAACACGGTGCGCCCCAGCGCCACTTTCGCCAGTAGCGCTTGCCGATGCCTCTGCCGATCCAGGCTGCTCACGGCAACGGCAACGCTCCCCAGGCCGATGAGAGTCGCAGCAAACAGTCCGATCCAGACGATCCGTCGCACGTGAGGTGACACCTTGGTCCAGAAGCGAGTATAACGTCTGCGGGGAACTGGGATAGCGTCGCCAAAACTGGCGACGTGGACGGAACAGGGGATATGTCGCATGGAAAGGCGATCGGGGGCGCGCGCATGCGCTGCAGGAACCCGCTTTCGACGTAAGCGCTGGCGGGTAGCAGGTCTTTGGGGG
Organism: Xanthomonas sp. SHU 166; assembly: GCF_000364685.1. Taxonomy (NCBI): domain Bacteria; kingdom Pseudomonadati; phylum Pseudomonadota; class Gammaproteobacteria; order Lysobacterales; family Lysobacteraceae; genus Xanthomonas; species Xanthomonas sp. SHU 166. The sequence continues at coordinate 9,135 of NZ_AQOJ01000053.1, read as the reverse complement.
CTGCTGGTCGGGCTGCTGCTGTGTTCGCTGGGGGCCTTGGCTGCGACGTATGTCTACGACGGGGCAGGCCGTTTGGTGGCGGTCGCCGACGATAGCGGCGCCAGTGCGCGCTACAGCTACGATGGCATCGGCAACCTGCTGGGAGTGGATCGCTTCGCTGCCGGGCAGTTGGCGATCTTTACCTTCAGTCCGGCGCGTGGGGCGCCCGGGACGACGGTCAGGATCAAAGGCCAGGGCTTCAGCGCGACCGCAAGTCAGAACACCGTGAAGTTCAATGGTACGGCGGCGACGGTGTCGGCGGCGAGCGCCACCGAATTGACAGTCGCTGTGCCGTCCGGAGCGACGACCGGTCCTATTTCCGTTGCGGTCGGCAGCGCTGTCGCCGGCAGCGTCGCGGGCTTTGTCGTGGACAGCGCCTCGCTCGGCCCCGGCATCAGTTCGGTCGCGCCAACCCTGGTGGCCGTCGGCGAATCGGTGAGCGTGACAGGTAAAGCCTTTTTGCCTGTCGCAGGGCAAACCTCGATGTTGCTCAGCGGCCGCACGGTCGTGCCGTCCAGCATGTCGAACACCAAGCTGGTATTCGCAGCGCCAGCCAACGTCGGTAGCGGCAAGGTCATGGTGACCACGCCATATGGCGCCGCCACAAGCACCCAGGACGTCGTCATCGCCCCTGTGGGGGTGGCCAAGGCAGAGATCGAGTCGATCAAGCGTCTGGCGCTTGGCGCCGCGCCTCAAGGCGTGACCGTGAATGCCGCAGAAAAATCGGTCGCCATTCTCTACGACGTGGCCGCCGGCGACTATCCAAGCCTCCAGTTCAGCGCGCTCGACTCGGTTTCAGTTGCCTATACGCTCTATGGGCCGGCGAATGCGTTGCTGGCTTCGGGATCGGTCGAAGCAGGCAACGCGACAGCGCATCTGCCGAGGGCCATCGCAAGCGGAACCTATCTGGTGCTGCTGCGCCCCTCGACAGCGCCTGCTTCGTGGAAGCTCGCGGTAGAGAAGGCGCCGACGCTCGGTGTGGACGGTGCCACGCTCGCCCAGGCGCTCACCGGCGCCGGACAAAGCAAGCGGATCATCTTCGCGGCGACAGCGGGCCAAAATCTCGGCTTCGCGTTGAGCAATTTGGTCACGCCGAACTCGGAGGCCAACGCGCGTTTCGATGTGCTTTCCGCAGATGGTAGCTATGTCGCCAGCCAAGCCTGTTACGCTGCCACGGGGATCTGCCAGGCCAACTTCTCCAACCTGTCTGCCGGAATCTACAGCATCGTGGTGTCGCCCACGTTCAATGGCGACCGGACGATCAGCTTCAAATCCACGTTGTCCAGCGATCTTGTCGCCACGCTCGCATCGAACGTCGCCAAGGCGTTCAGTCTGACGCGCGTTGGGCAGAACGCGCGCTTGAGCTTCAGCGGGAAGCTCGGGCAAACCTGGGCGTTGCGGATTTCCGGACAGACGACCGGGCCGGCAGGCCGGGAGGTCTATTACTCGGTCTATGCGCCGGATGGCACGTATTTGACCAGCGCGTGGGTTCTCACAGAAACCACCGTCAACTTGACCGATCTGCCTGCCGACGGCACTTATGTGCTGTTCGTGGACTCCCCGAATGGGGAAACGGTGGGTGCGAACGTCCTGCTGTCTCCTGGCGTGGTCGGCGCTGCGACGCCCGGTGGCGCAGTCAACAGTTACGCCACAACTGTTCCTGGGCAAAACATCTACATGAAGTTCACTGCCGAACCGGGCCAGAATCTCGGATTGGGCTTGAGCGATCTGCAAACGCCGGGTTCGACCTCCTATCTCTACTTGAATGTGTTTGCTGCTAATGGTGATTCCATCGCGAGTGCCCCTTGTTACGCGATCAACGATGGTTGCCAGGTCAATCTGTCCAATCTTGCAGGCGGCACCTACAGCGTCGTGGTGTCGCCGCCAAGCGATGGCGACCGGACCATGCGCTTCGAGTCCACCCTGTCTGAGGATCTCACCGCTAACCTGGCGCTAGATACGGTAGTGCCCGTTCGTATCCCGCGCCGTGGACAAAACGCGCGTCTGACTTTTGCTGCCGCCGCCGGACAGACCTTGGCGCTGCGTGTTGCCGGGCAGAGTACCGCGCCAGCAGATCGTGATGTGTACTACCAGGTCTATGCGCCGGATGGTACGTATTTGGACAGCCTGATGGTGCGGGCGGATGGGACCATCAACCTGCCGAACCTTCCGCTCACCGGGACCTACCAGGTTTTCGTCGATTCCTATTATGGCGAGACGCTGAACTCCAACGTTTTGCTGTCGTCTGGCCGCACTGGTTCTATGCCCGTCGGCGGTGCGGCTGGCAGCTATGCCACGACAGTTCCGGGACAGAGCGTCTATTTGAGTTTCAGTGCTAGTGCCGGGCAGAATCTTGGCCTCGGATTGAGTGACCTGGTGATGTCGGATTCGGCGTCCTACCTCACTGTGCAGGTGCTGGCGCCCGATCGCAGCATCCTGACGAGCCAGTATTGCTATGCGACCTACGGTGGCTGCCAGATCAATCTTTCCAATCTCGCTGCAGGTAGCTACAGCGTTGTCGTGTCGCCTCCCCGGGATGGCGACCGAACCATGGGCTTCAAGGCGCTATTGTCTGACGATCTTGTTGACAGCCTAGTGGTGGGATCAAACAAGGTGCTGAACGTTGCGCGCCGTGGTCAGAATGCGCGGCTTAGCTTCAGTGGCGTAGCGGGGCGCACGCTGGCGTTACGGGTTTCCGGTCAGGCGACGACACCCTCGGATCGCGACGTCTATTACACCGTCTATGCGCCAGACGGTTCCCAATTGGACAGCATGGCGGTGCAGACCGACAGGACCTTGAATCTGTCCAATCTGCCTGCCACCGGCACCTACTTGGTCTTCGTCGACGCGGCCTATGGCGAAACGTTGACTTCGACTCTGTCGTTGTCGGCGGGGGTGACGGGCTCGGCGCCGGTCGGTGGGGCGACGGGCACCTACGGCACGAGCGTGCCCGGGCAGAACGTCTATCTGAGCTTCGCGGCGACGGAAGGCCAGAGTCTCGGTCTCGGGCTGAGTAGTCTGGTCACTCCAAACACGACGTCTCCCGTCTATGTGAGCGTACTGGGATCCGATGGAACCACCAGTGCCGCCCAGTATTGCTATGCGTACAACGACGGCTGTCAACTCAATCTCCCCGACCTGCGCGCTGGAAGCTACAGGGTGGTAGTGACGCCGCCTTCAGATGGCGATCAGCGGATGTCCTTCAAGTCCACACTGTCGGTGGATCTTGCAGCGACCTTGGACCGCGATGCGGCCAAGGCGATCGCTGTTGGTCGGCGTGGGCAGAACGCTCGTCTTAGCTTCAGCGGTACGGCGGATGAGACGGTTTTGCTACGCGTGTCGGGGCAGAGTACGGCGCCTGCCGATCGCGATGTCTATTACCAGGTCTATGCGCCTGATGGGTCGCTGGTGTCCGGTATGTCGGTGCGTACGGATGCCACCTTGAACCTACCTAATCTGCCTCAGACAGGCACGTATATCGTGTTCGTGGACGCGGCATATGGCGAGACGTCGGCTTCCACCGTGCTGTTGTCGAGCGGAGTGACCGGCACGGTTCAACCCGATGGCGGGGGGACTGGCTATGCCACGACGGTTCCTGGGCAGAACGTCTATCTGAACTTCTCCGCGACATTGGGCCAGAACCTGGGGCTGGCGCTGAGCGATCTGACCACGCCGGGGACGGCGTCCTATGCCATTCTTCAGGTGATCGGGCAGGATGGGGTGACGGTTACCTCGCAGGTCTGCCTTGCATCAAACGATGGTTGCCAAGTCAACTTGTCCGACTTGAGCGCGGGACGGTACACCGTCTTGATATCACCTCCTGCCGATGGCGACGGGACCATGCGCTTCAAGGCAACGCTGTCGACCGATCTGAGCGACGCCCTGACGGTGGGGACGGCCAAGTCGTTCAGTGTGACGCGTCGCGGTCAGAACGCTCGCTTCAGTTTCGGCGGAACCGCAGGGAAAGCCGTCGCGCTGCGCGTCTCTGGCCAGACTACGACACCGGCCGATCGGGACGTCTATTACCAAATCTATGCGCCGGATGGTGCGCTGCTCAGCAGTCTGTCGATCCGTGGAGACGGCACGCTGAATCTTCCCAGCTTGCCGGCTACTGGCAGCTACCGGGTCTTTGTGGATTCCAACTATGGCGAAACGGTGAGCGGAACGTTGCTGCTGGCGAATGGCGTGACCGGTACGGTGTCCGTTGGCGGGACGACAGGCAGCTATGCAACAACGGTCCCCGGACAGAACGTGTACCTGAGTTTCACTGCCAGCGCCGGCCAGAACCTGGGGTTTGCTTTGAGCAGTCTCGTCTCGTCGAACTCGACGTCGCCTCTTTATCTGGAGGTGACAGGTCCCGACGGTGCGGTGGTCGCCGCTCAATACTGCTACGCTAGCTACGATGGTTGTCAGGTCAACTTGTCGAATCTGGTGGCGGGATCGTATCGGATCGCGGTCTACCCGCCATCGGACGGCGACAAGACAATGGGGTTCAAGTCCACGCTATCGGCCGATCTCACCGGTACCCTGCCGGCGAACACGACAAAGGGGATCAACCTGACGCGTCGCGGACAGAACGCCAGGCTGAGTTTCGATGGCGTCGCCGGACAGAACTTGGCGTTGCAGATTTCTTCGCAGACCACGGGGCCGGCGGATCGCGATGTCTTCTATCAGGTCTATGCGCCGGATGGAGGCTATGTGACCGCCATCCTGTTGCGCGGTCAGGGCACCCTGCCTTTGCAAAATCTGTCCGCGACCGGAACATACACCCTGTTCGTCGATCCGTACTACGGGGAAACCGCGAGTTCGCGGGTTCTGCTTGGCCCCGGCAATTGAACGCGCAACGGCATACTGAGAACGCCGATATGGAAACTGGCAAGTCGCGCTTGAAACGATGGATGTACGGCGTATCGCTGGGGGGACTCGCTGCGTTGGCCAGCGCGTCCTCCAGCGGCTGGGCGCAACAGGACGCGATGGTCGGCGCACCCTCGGCGCGCGTCGCGGCCGCATCCGCGCTTCCAGTCAGTCCGCTGCGCGTGGCCTTGGAGTCTGGGCGTTTCCTGAGGCTGGAAGCCTCGGGCCGTACGCTTGTCATGCTATCGCAGGAGCGTAATGCCGCGCTGAGAACCTGGTCGCTGCCACAGCCGCGTTTCGGGGCGAGCCTGACGCGCATCGCCGACGGGCGTGTCCTGCTATGGGGCGGAACGGACCAAAAGGGTGTTCTGCAAAAAGCAGGCTACCTGCTCGATGTGAATCGCGGCGAACTGGCGATGACTTCGCTGGATGGTCTGAATGCTCGCGCGCGCCACACTGCCACGCTGTTGAGCGATGGCCGTGTGCTCTTTGCCGGTGGTGTTGGCTATCCCGATCAGGCGCAGGTGTGGGATCCCCAAGCGCATCGTGTGAATACGCTGGCGATGCCGGCGCGCGTCGGGCATGCCGCGATCCTGCAAGCCGACGGGAAAGTCCGGCTGAGTGGAGGAGACAACGGGACTGGCCTCCCGGCGAAAGCCGATCTGCTGTTCGATCCGGCGACATCGGCGATATCGTCGGCACCGATCTCCGACGCGCGCTTCGATGCGGGTCTCGCCTTGGCAGCGTCCTCTCCGGTCGATCGCGACCGCGCGGTCGATCCAGCTACCAGGATCGCACTGCGCTTCAGCGCGCCCATACGCAGCAGCGACATGACGTCATCCTCCGTTGTGTTGATGGGGCCAGGCGGACCGGTCGACGCGCAACTGACGGTCGCTGAGGGGGGACGCCTGCTTTTCGTTCAACCTCGCGCCGTCCTGTTTCCTGGCACCGCCTACACTTTGCTTGTCGATGGACTGCATGGCCTGGATGGTCGCGTGCTGCCGTTGTCCGTCCTAGAGTGGAGCACTGCATCCAAGCAGCCGGCGGACGTCGTCGCTGTGGCGGGCAAGGACCTTCATTCTCTCGGCGCCACGCCGGCGCGGCCATCGGCGGCGTTGCTGGGGTGCGGCAAGCAGCATCCCTTTCCCTGCCGTACGCGCGCCACGCTGGTGGATGGAACCTGGCAACCAGGCCAGGACAGTACCGATTCGCGTTGGCGCGCCCCAGGTGCCCAGCCCGACGCGCTCCCGATCAGCGCGTTCGAGGCAATCGCCGCTGCGAGCAGGCAGACCAGCGTCAGTGGTCAGGTACTGCTGGTGGACGGCAAGCCGATGGCGGGCGTGGAACTGAGCGTGGGTGCGATCAGGACAAGGACCGATCCTTCCGGTCGCTTCGTGCTCTCCGGTATTCCCGGCGGCCATCAGGAACTCTATGTCGATGGCACGACCGCCAATGCGGCCGGTCGCGAGTACGGCCAGTTCGTCGTGGGCGTCGATCTGCGAGCCGGAACCCTGACGCGCCTGCCCTACACCATGTACCTGCCGCAGATCAGCGCGCGCGACAAGACCCGGATCGCCTCGCCGCTGAAGCAGGACATGGTCATCACCCATCCGGACATACCCGGCCTGCAGATTCACATTCCGGCTGGCACCGTGATTCGCGACCGCAAAGGCCAGCTCGTGCACGAGTTGGCCATCGTGCCGACGCCGGTCAATCGCGCGCCGTTTCCCGTCGCGACCAACTACCCGATGTACTTCACTCTCGAGCCCGGCGGCGCGCTGATCCAGGGCCTGACGCCGCAGGCGGCGCAAGGCGTGAAGGTGCTGTACCCCAACTACGACAAGCTGGCCACCGGCACGCGAGCCAACTTCTGGATCTACGATCCGGCCGAGGGTTGGCGCGTCTACGGGCAGGGTCGTGTCACCAGCGACGGCAGCCGGATCGCGCCGGAAGCGGGTGTGGCCCTGCACAAGACCATGGGCGGCAGCTACAGCATCGACAGCTCGACGCCGCCGCCGGAGCCGGACAAACCGCAATGCACCGATGGGTGCGGCAAGGAAGCCGGTGGCGCCGGCGCGACCGCGGGCGATCCCATCGATCTGTACACCGGCGAGTTTTCATACGACGAAACCGACGCGGTGGTCGGCGGCTTGGCGCCCATCGCGGTCACCCGCTCGTATCGGCCGCGCGACACGCTCAAGCAGGACTTTGGCATCGGGACCGCGGCAAACTTCCGCTACACGCTGTATTCGCCCACCGCCGACTACAACCAACTGCAACTGGTGTTGCCAGGAGGGATGCCGATTCCATTCGACCGCATTTCCGGAAGTGGATTGGCGGGCGAGTGGCAGCAATCCGGCTCGGTGTCTGGGTACGCCGGCGCCAGAATCACGCAGGGAACCGCCAAGGGACATGGCTATCTGTTGACCCTGCGCGACGGCAGCATGATGTACTTCAACCAGTACATGCCCAACCGCCTTGAATGGTCGTTGGATCGCTTCGGCAATCGAGTGGACTATGTCTACGACGCCGGACTGGTCACGCGCATCGTGTCCGCGAACGGACGCTTTCTTTCGATCGGCTATGATGGCGAAAATCGCATCGCGACGGTGGCCGACCCCCTGGGCAATACCTGGTCGTATGCGTACGAAGGCAACGGCTATCTGGCGAAGGTGACGCGTCCGGACGGTAGCACCCGGCGTTTCGGCTACAAGATCCGCGCCGCCACGGAAACCGTGCCCGCACAGGGACGCCTGGAATCGATCTACGACGGCAAGAACCAACGGGTGCTGCTGAATGAATTCGAGAGCGCCAACGGGACATGGAGCGGCCGCGTGGTCAAGCAGACCCAGGCCGATGGCGGGGTTCTGACCATCGACTACGCACACGTCGAGGGCGCCACAACCGGTGTACTGGTCACCAAGCCCGATGGCAGCAAGCGGCGGGTAGTGTTCGATCCCGTCAGCCATTACCCGAAGACAGACACGCTGGCCTACGGGACGGCGCTGGCGCAGACGGTGACCTACGAGCGCAACAGCGTCGGGCAGACGGCGGCGCGCATCGATGCGCTGGGGCGCCGCACCGAGTACCGCTACGACAGCAGCGGCCGCGCCATCCAGATCACGGCAATGGCCGGCACTGCGCAGGCGCGCGTCACCACGTTGGCCTACACCATCGATGGCGACCTGGCTTCGATCACCGATCCGCTCAATCGCACCACTCGTTTCGCCTACACCGACCGCTGCCTGACCTCGGTGACCAATCCGCTGGGCAACGTCACACGGGCCACCTGCAATCCGGCCGGCCAGCGCCTGAGCCTGACCGACCCGCTCGGGCATGCGACCACGTTCACCTGGAGTGGCGAGGATCTGGTCCAGATCGCCGACGCGTTGGGGCGCAAGGTCAAATTCCGCTACGACGTGCTCGGACGGATGATTGCGGCCGAAGACGCCCAGGGCAACCTCTCCCGGCTTGAGTACGACAAGCTGGGGCGAGTGGTGAAGTCGGTGGATCCGCTGGGCAACAAGGTCGAGACCGGGTTCGACGCCAACGGCAACGTGTCCGCGGTCCTGCTGCCGCACGGCAATGGCGTGACCTATGCCTACGACGTGCGCGACCGGCGGGTGAGCCGCACCGATGCGCTGGGCCAGGTGGAGCGCTGGGATCACGATGCGATGGACCGGGTGACCCGCTATACCGACCGGCGCAATCGGGTCACTGGTTACGCCTACGACGCGATTGGCCGGCCGACCACGACCACGCTCCCGGGAATGGGCGGCACGCTGACGGCCAGCTACGACGCAGGCAATCGCATGGTGGCGCTGGCGGACAGTCTGTCCGGCACGTTGAGCTGGCGCTACGACGACTTCGACCAGATCGCGCTGGCCAATGGCCCGCAGGGTGCCATCAGCTATGCGTACGACGCCGTAGGCCGGCGCATCCGCATGCAGCCGGCGGCGCAGGCAGAAGTGGTCTACGCCTACGACGCCGCTGACCGGTTGACGGCCATCACCCAGGGCAGCGAGTCGGTGGGGTTCGCTTACGACGTGGCCAACCGCGTCACCAGCACGACGCTGCCCAACCAGGTGCAGACGGTCTACGCCTACAACAACGCCAATCAAGTGACCGGCCTGGCGTGGGGCAAGTCGGGCCAGGCCGCGCTGGGCAGCCTGGGTTACGGCTACGACAGCACCGGACAACTGGTCGCGCAGACCGGCACGCATGCGCCGCAGGCGCTGCCGC
>NZ_AQOJ01000052.1:0-1906 GCF_000364685.1 Xanthomonas sp. SHU 166 | reverse complement strand
GGCAGCCGACCCGCCGCGGCAGGGCCAGCGGCTCGCCGCAACGCAAAAGGAGCGCGTGAGCGCTCCTTTTGCGTTGTGGCCTCGACCTGTGTACGCGACAGCGCCAGAACGGGCCGAGCGCTGCACGGGAACAGACGCATCCAGCCAGTCGCATGGCCGAGACCACTCCAGCACCTGGACAAGGTCGCCGCACGCACCTCAGCGAACCGGCCCTGGTCAGTGTCGACCCGACGAGCACAGTGACGACATGCGCTGGCGGGCCTGAAACACGGCGCAAGGACTCCATCGGCTCTCGCAGAACCACTCCGGCCATGAAGAGTGGATCTCGCGTTGGGACCGATGCAATCATCGTGGATGCGGCAAGCGACCACCCCGGCTTGCATGCGAAAGTCGAGGAAAGCAATAAAGACGCAACGAAAACGGCGGAAAACTGGCCACGCAAGGCCGATGCGCAGCCAATGACCGTCCAACATCCCTCCATTTGCAACTCAAAAACGAGCAGATATGGATTGCCTTACGCTACAGGACAAGTACCCGGACCTCTATTTCTTCTGGCTGGAAAAGCTTGGCCTGTATTACGCAGCCGGCGAAGAGAACAAGACATACCTGATCGAAAGCAATGGAGACATCGTCTACCAATCGCCCGAAGAGACGTTCGCCGACTTGAATGGAAGCCACTTCCCCTACAGCTGGGACAAGTGGGAAACGGATTTCAATCGTCAGATCGATTACTGGATAGAAATCCATTTTTCAGGGAAATTCATTACCAACTCGATTTTCTCCTTTCGGAACGGCAACCTTGTTCGCTTGCTTGAAGACGAGCTCATCCTGTATGCAGCTCCCATAACGCCGCAACGACTGTTGCTGCAAGTGGCCAAGGACAAGGACAATCCCTTGTCCCGTGTCACCATCCACCTCTACGACACGCTTAGAAACGAACTCAGGGAACTATGGGAAGGCCCTTACAGGGAAGAACCATTTTCTGTTCATCGCGTGCGCGGCGCGGAGCACTTTTTTTCGATCTGGATTCGCGACGACGAAAACCCCATCGATCACTACACACGCAAAGTATTCCAGCTATATACCGCCGAGGGAGAACCGCTGGTAGATTTTGAAACGGCCTGGGGACATGGCGGCGGAGACACCTGTTTCGACCTCTCACAACGAGGCATGGGAATCACTCACAGAATTCTGGATAAACCCATTTTTATATCTTCGCACTGGTATTTCAACCGCTATGAGGCATGCGATGTACTGATCGACAGGAAAGGCAATAACTACGGGGACTTTTATTACATTGCAGGACAGAAACCCTCGTATTTCGGCAAGTCCTCGACCAGACACCCGAAGTACATCGACAAGAAAATTCTGTGCCTTGCGCTGCCGGTACGCGATCATCAGCCGCCGTGCCTGACGATCCTCAACGAGGACGGCAGCAGGATCGTGACGGAATTCGAGTGTCCGTGGCTTTTTTTCAACCTATCCGCAACGCTCGTCAAAGACAAATCCATCTTCGGCAAGACCTGCCTTGTGGTGATCGACAAGGAATGTCACGCAAGGCTTATCGGCCTCGATGGAAAGGAAATCGAAAACACCACGCCCATTCCCCTGAAAAGCATCGACCCCAGAATGAACTATCCGAAGCTTTTCGCGGAGCAATGCCGGCAATAGCAGTGCATCGAATTGGCTTCAGGCCAGGCAGGTCTTGAGTCCATCCGGCCCCCCAGCCTGAACAGTGCCGTCGCGACCGCACGGACATCGACCCGGGGCAGGAAGCACCTGCACGATCCGTCCGGCAAGCCGGCGTGCGACACCTGGAGCGTGTCATGTCCTTTGGGGCATGCAGGCACGGGACCTGCGCCATTCCACCCGGGCACGTCATCGCCCACAAAAAAAGCGCCGCAAG
>NZ_AQOJ01000051.1:0-4902 GCF_000364685.1 Xanthomonas sp. SHU 166 | reverse complement strand
ATCGCGAGGATGTCGAATCCATGCGCATCGGCACCACGCTTCTGGCGCGCGGCGTGCGTGGGCTGGCCGGTGACGCCGTCGACGAACTGCGCGGGCCGTTGCCGCCGGGCGAAGGCCGGCAGGGCATCGGTGCGCCGGACTGGTCGGAGCACATGCGGCGGCTGCATCTGCCGAAGCAGGACGCCCACGCGCCGCAGGGTTGGCACGTGCCGCTGAAGGTGCCTGAGCAGGAGGCGGCGGTGCGGGACGGAGACACGCTGTTTCGTGCCATCAAGGAGCGATTCCCGGCCGCCACGCCGGATGCGACGCTGAGGCATGCCGCGGCGCAGGCACAGCGCGACGGCATGACGCGGCCCGAGCAGATCAAACACGTCATGGTCGATGGCGGCAACGCCTGGATCGAGGGGTATACGCCGGGGTTCCGGGTGAAGGTCGATCTCTCTGCGGTGCCATCGCGACCCGAAGAGGCGATCGCATCACCCGCCAAGGACGGGGCGGCGCTCGCTTTGCCGCAGGCCGACAGCGAGGCGCAGCACGTGTCTGCACGGACGCGATGAGCGCTTCAGGCATGTCGCAGCTTCTTTTCCAGCCTGACTGATCCGCACGCCGCGTATCTCCTCTGCGCGCTGACCTCCACTGTCTGTGTCCTGACGACTGCGCTTCGGCGTTGCGGCCGCCGCACCGCCTCAGCCTTGCTTCTGCGCCGGCACTGCAGTGGGTTGCGTTGCCGCAGATGCCTCCCATCCGCACATCCGCCCCTGGTTCTGTTGCTTGAGCCACTCCTGCATCGGCGCGAAGTATTCCAGCAGCGGGCCGGCGTCGATGCGCTCGCTGCCGGTCAGTTCCTTGAGCGTGGCCTGCCATGGCTGGCTGGCGCCGCGCTGCAGCATCGACCAGAACTTCTGCCCGGCTTCCTTGTTGCCGTAGAAGGTGCACTCGTACAGCGGGCCCTTGTAGCCGGCGGCGTCGCACAGGCTCTTGTAGAACTGGAACTGCAGGATGTGCGAGAGGAAGTAGCGGGTGTAGGGGGTGTTGGCCGGCACGTGGTACTTGGCGCCGGGGTCGAAGAAGTCCTCGCCGCGCGGTGTCGCCGGCGCCACGCCCTGGTACCTGGCCTTCAGCTCCCACCAGGCCTGGTTGTAGCGGTCCGGGGCGATCGAGCCGTCGAACACGCCCCAGCGCCAGCGGTCGATCATCAGCCCGAACGGCAGGAACGCGACCTTGCTCAGGGCCATGCGCATCTGCGCGTTGATCAACGCTTCGCGGCCGACCTGCGGTGCGTCGACCAGGCCGATCGAATGCAGGTACTGCGGGGTCATCGCCAGCACCACGGTGTCGCCGATGGCTTCGTGGAAGCCGTCGTTGGCACTCGCCTGGAACAGCGGCGGCAGCGGGTTGTAGGCCAGGTCGTAATAGACGTGGCCGAGTTCGTGATAGATGGTGGTGAAGTCCTCTTCGTTCGGCTTGACGCACATCTTGGTGCGCACGTCGCCGGCCATGTCCATGTCCCAGGCGCTGGCGTGGCAGACTACGTCGCGGTCCAGCGGCTTGATGAACTGGCTGCGCGTCCAGTAGCTGTCCGGCAGCCTGGGCATCGCCAGCGAGGTGTAGAAGTCCTGCGCGCGCTCGGTCATCTGCCGTGCGCTGAGCAACTGCGCCTCGCGCTGGGCCATGAACCGCGCTTCCGGCGAGGTGTCGCCGTTGCGCCGCGCCAGCGCCGCGCTCAGGTTGCCCTGGTACTGCCGCTCCAGCGCGTCGGTGATGTCCAGGCTGCCGGCGCCGGGGTAGGGCTGCAGCAGGTCCCACAGGTTGCTCCAGTCCTGCTGCCACATGTTGCCGAGCAGGTGCGCCGGCAGCAGGCCGCCGGCCAGTTCGCCCTTGTCCTTGCCGTACTCGGCGTCGAGCTTGCCGCGCGCGTAGCAGTGCAACTGTTCGTACAGCGGCTTGACCTGGGTCCACAGCCGGTCGGTCTCGGCGGCGAGCTGTGCCGGCGGCATGTCGTAGCCGCTGCGCCACAGTGCGCCGGTGTCGGCGTAGCCCATGTCGCGCGCGCCCTCGTTGACCAGTTCGACGAAGCGCTGGTAGTCCTTGCGCATCGGTTGCACGGCGGCGTGCCAGCCCTGCCAGGCATCCAGTTGCTGGTCGTAGTCGCGGCTGCGGCGCAGCACGTCCTCCAGTTCGCCCAACTGCCGGCAACGGCGCGCGTCGCCCTCGCCGGTGCAGTAGGACGCGGCGCCGTAGGCGCCCTCCATCTTCGTCGCCAGGGCGGCCAGTTCGCCCAGCCGCGCCGGATCGCGTGGCGCCGGCATCGCGGTCATCTGCTGCAGCAGGCGCAGTGCGCGGGCGCTGTCGGCCGACATCGGCTTGCCGTCGTAGCGCCGGGCCTGCGCGATCCAGCCGTTGAGCGTGGTCAGCCAGCGCGCGTTGGCCCTGGCCGCCAGTCGCTCGCTGTCGCCGTTGATGTAGGTCGCCGACAGCCACTGCGCCGCGGTCAGTTCCGGCAGCAGCGCGCGGTACTCCTCGTTGATGCGGGCGACGAACTGGTCGGCGCTCTCGCCCTGGGGCTGGGCCGCGGCGGGGGCGGCGGTCTCGGCCGCGGGTTCCTTGCGGCAGGCGGACAGCGTCAGCAGGCTCGCGCCGAGGCACAGCGCGAGCAGCGGAGAGCGATGGGTCACGGCGAATCCTCGCAGGGCGATTGCCCGGAAGGCTAGTGGCCCGCCCGCGCCGCCGCAAGTTCGGCGGCGCGCTCTGGGGCGCGCCGCCGCGTCCGCTTACGCCACGCCCGCGCGTGGGCCGGCGGTCATTGCGGCTTGGCGCACTGCGCGAACAGGTCGCGCGCGTGGTCGTAGACGCCGGTCCTGACCTGCATCAGGCCCAGCACCGACGGGAACAGGTTGTCCTGGTCGGCGTAGCGGCGCGAGCGCGCCTGCAGGCAGGCCAGGTCCAGGCCGCGCGCGCTGGCGAAGCCGGGCGAGAACCACATCACCATCGGCACGTGGGTCTGCTCCTGCGGCGCGATCGCGTAGGGCACGCCGTGCAGGTACAGGCCCTTCTCGCCCAGCGACTCGCCGTGGTCGGAGAGGTAGATCATCGCCGTGTCGTAGTCGGGCATCGCCTGCAGCGCGTCGATGGTGCGCGCCAGCAGGTGGTCGGTGTACAGCAGCGAATTGTCGTAGGCGTTGGTGATCAGTTCGCGGCTGCAATTGCCCAGGTCGGCGGTGTCGCAGGTCGGGGTGAAGCGGCGGAACGCGGCCGGGTAGCGCTCGAAGTAGCTGGGACCGTGGCTGCCGAGCTGGTGCAGTACCACCACGCGGTCGCCGGGCTTGGCGCGCACCTGCGCCGCCAGGTCCTGCAGCAGGATCTCGTCCATGCAGCGTCCGTCCTTGCACAACTGCGGATCCTTGGCGTCGTCCAGGTGCTGGATCTGCAGGCCGTCGCACACGCCCTTGCAGCCGGACTGGTTGTCGCGCCACAGCGTGCTGATGCCGGCGTGCTCGAGCACGTGCAGCAGCGACTGGTGCTTGCGGATGTTGCTCTCGTTGTAGTCGTGGCGGCCGAACGGCGAGAACATGCACGGCACCGACACCTCGGTGCTGGTGCCGCAGGAGTGCATGTCGGGGAAATTGATCACGTCGCGCTTGGCCAGCTCCGGCGTGGTCTGCCGCGCATAGCCGTTGAGGCCCCAGTTCTGCGCGCGGGCGGTTTCGCCCAGCACCACCACCAGCAGCCGCGGCTTGCTGCCCGGCGCACGCGCGGTGGCCTTTGCGTCGTGTTCCAGCGGCAGTTTCGGCGCCTTGCGCGTGGAGCTGTCGGACTTGAAGTTCTGCCGCAGCGCGACCAGGTAATTGATCGGCGTGGCCAGGTAGCGGATCTCGCGATGGTTGCGCATCATCGCCGACAGGTCCTGGAACGACAGCATCGCGGCGACGCCGCCCAGCGCCAGCATGCCCACCAGGAAGCCGGCGCGGATCGCCAGCGCTTTCAGCGGCGAACGCCGGATCAGCCGCACCCGCCACAGCACCAGGATCGGCAGCGCCGCGTAGAACAGCAGCGGCGCGATCAGCGCCGGGGTCATCAGCTCGCGCGATTCCTTGTGGTCGGTGGCCAGCACGTTGCGCAGCATGTCCGCGTCCAGGTAGACGCTGTAGCTGTTCATGTAGTGCGCGGCGAACGCGGTGGTGATCAGCAGCACCGTCAGCACCGGCTTGGCGATGCCGCGCCACAGCAGCAGGCCTAGCAGCAGGCCGTGCACCGCCAGCAGCAGCAGGAACAGCGACAGCGCCAGCTTCACGTCGCCGCCATGGCCGCTCATCGCGCTGCGCCAGAACATGCCGTTGCAGGCCAGGGCGAAGAACGCGCTGGCCGCCAGCGCCAGCATCTCGTTGCTCAATTGCGGACGCCAGGCCCACCAGCGGGCGCGGGAGGCGGTGGACGGCGAGGGCGGGGCGACGGAATGGCTCATGCGGCGGAATCGTTGGTAGTGGAAGGGCGTCGATCGGCCTGCGACAGGGTCGCGCGCGGCCACAGCATCGCCCGGTACAGGCCCAGTGCCACGCCCCAGCACAGGGCCAGCGTCCACAGGTCGTGCGACATGAAATGCGCGCCGCGCAGCTGTTGGCCGAGACCGAACAGCAGGCCTCCCCCGAGGCCGATCGCCAGCGCCGGCCAACGCCAGGCCGGCTTGAGCGCCAACGCGACGAAGTACAGCCCCACCCAGGCATAGCCGGCACTGGAATGACCGGCGGGGAAGCATACCCCGCGCGGCATGCCCGCCGGGCGGGTCTCGAACAGGCCCACGAAGATCCGCTCGCCGCCATAGCGGACCAGGTCCCAGGGGCAGTCCATGTGGGTCACCGACTTCAGCAGCGACACCACGCCGGTGCTCAGCGCCACCGTCAGCAG
>NZ_AQOJ01000050.1:0-7001 GCF_000364685.1 Xanthomonas sp. SHU 166 | reverse complement strand
CAGCGGCAGCCGGTAGCGGCGGGCATCCGGACGGCGCCAGGCCCACACTGCCAGCGCGGCGGTCACCGCCCATGCCGCGGCGCTCAGCATCTTGCCGTCGTGGTGGATCAGGCTACGGGTCAGCGCCGCATCCTTCAGCGCCCACTGCCCGCCTTCCCAGCGATACAGCAGGTCGGCGATCCAGAAATCCCCACCCAGGCCCATCAGCACGCCACTGGCCAGCAGCACCAGCGCCAGCGGCACCCAGAGGTGGAAAAAATAGAAATGCCGGCGTGCGCCGAGGTGGGGCGCCGCCGCAGCGGACAATCGCAGGGGCGTACTGATCATGGTCGACGAAAGCGGCCAGGGACGGCGGGAAAGTGGGGGCATGGTCGGGTTGCCGGTGTCGGATAGCTGTCGGAACTGCCGGTGAGAGGGCCAGGGCTTCAGCGAAGGTTGCGCACCGCCGCACTGATGCAAGCGCCGGGCCACGCGTGCCGGTGGCCGGCGCGGAAGGCAGCCTGACGGCGCCGTGTTGGGATCCTTTCCAGGTTTTATTGAGATTCGATCAAGGCGCGCGGCCGTTCTGACTTCGTTCCGACACGCTTCCGCTAGCATGGGCAGGTCCGTCCCCCGAATTCGAGCGCGCCCATGCGGCTGCTGGTCATAGAAGACAACCGGAACCTGGTCGCCAACCTGTTCGACTACTTCGAGGTGCGCGGCCACACCCTGGACGCGGCGCCCGATGGCGTGACCGGCCTGCACCTGGCCACCACCCAGCGCTACGACGCGCTGATCCTGGACTGGATGCTGCCGCGCCTGGACGGGCAGCAGGTGCTGCGTGCGCTGCGCGAGGAGCACCATGCCGACGTGCCGGTGATCATGCTGACCGCGCGCGACGAGCTGCCGGACAAGATCGCCGGCTTCCGCGCCGGCGCCGACGATTACCTGACCAAGCCGTTCGCGCTGCCGGAACTGGAAGTGCGGCTGGAGGCGTTGCTGGTGCGCGCCAGCGGCCGCGGCCGCAGCAAGCTGCTGCGCGTGGGCGACCTGCAGCTGGACCTGTCCACGCTGGAAGTGACCCGCGGCGGGCGCACCCTGCATCTGTACCCGGCCTGTCGCAAGCTGCTGGAGGTGCTGATGCAGGCCAGCCCGGCCGCGGTTACCCGCGATCGCCTGGAGCAGGCGCTGTGGGGCGACGAGCCGCCGGACGGGGACATGCTGCGTTCGCACATCTACGACCTGCGCCGCAGCGTCGATGGCCCGTTCGCGGCCAAGCTGATCCACACCCTGCCGCGCATCGGCTACCGCCTGGCGGTGGTCGGTCCCCACGAGGGCGAGCATGCCGACTAGGGCCGGTCTGCGGCAGCGGCTGACCCTGTGGCTGGTGGGCTACGCGGCGCTGCTGTCGCTGGCGGTGTTCGTGCATGGCTACATCGTCAACGACCAGGCCGAGCAGCTCACCTGGCGTTCGTTGCTGACCTCCGAGCTGGACCACTTCCTGGCGCGCAGCGCGGCCGACCCGGACTATCGCTGGATCGACACCCGCACCGTGAGCCTGTACGGCGACGAGGGTGGCGCACCGCTACCGCCGGCAGTGACGGCGCTGGGTCCGGGCCTGCACGACGAAGTGCAACTGGAAGGCAGCGAGAAGGTGGTGCTGGTGCAGGACGTGCGCGGCCGTCGCCTGGCGCTGGCGCTGGACATCACCGAACTGCACGACCATGAGGACAACCTGGCGCTGTGGATGCTGGTATCCAACGCGGTGGCGGTGCTGCTGCTCGGCGCGCTGGTGGCGTGGGGCATGGGCCGGGTGGTGCAGCCGCTGATCGACATGGCCCAGCGCATCGGCAGCCTGCGCCCGGACCGGCCCGGGCAGCGCATCGAGGTGCATCCGCGCGCCAGCGCCGAGCAGGTGGTGATCGCCGAAGCGCTGAACGACTACCTGGCGCGCAACGACCTGTTCGTGGAGCGCGAGCGCGCCTTCATCGACAGCACCAGCCACGAACTGCGCACGCCGGTGGCGGTGATCGGCGGCGCCGCCGAGCTGGCGCTGGAGCAGCACGACGTACCGCCCAGCGTGCGCAACCAGTTGCTGCGCATCCGCCGTACCGCCAGCGGCGTCGGCCAACTCATCTCGCTGCTGCTGGTGCTGGCCAAGGATCCGGCGCGGATGGCGCGTGGCAGCGACCTGGTGCGGCTGGACCAGTTGCTGCCGGAGATCGTCGAGGACCACCGCCACCTGTGCGCGGACAAGCGTCTGGAACTGGCCCTGGCGCCGATGCCGCCGTGCGAGGTGGAGACGCCGCTGGCGATCCTGCAGGTCGCCATCGGCAACCTGTTGCGCAACGCCATCGAGAACAGCGACAAGGGGCAGATCCAGATCACGATGTTGGCGCCGGGCGTGGTCTGCATCGACGATCCCGGCCACGGCATGAGCCCGGAAGAGATCAGCGCGATCTACATGCGCATGGCGCGCGGCGGCGGCAGCCGCGAGGGCAGCGGCATCGGCCTGGACCTGATCGCGCGGCTGTGCGAGCACCTGGGCTGGGCGCTGCACCTGGATTCGCTGGCCGGCAGCGGCACCCGCGCGACACTGGACCTGAGCAGCGCGCTGAAGCGCCCCGGCGCGTCGCTGCCGTCGCCCGCGCCGTAAGGACGACGGGCTAGGCTTGCGCTGGCAGCAGCCCGCGTTGCGCCAGCCAGGCGCGCGCGTCGTCGGCGTCCTGCTCGAACCAGGCGCGGGTGGAACCCAGCCGGTAGGTGTAGCCCCAGGCGTCCATGTCCGCCATCAGCCGCGCACGGCCCACGCCGGGCAGGGCGTCGGCCAGCACGATCTGCAGGTAGCAGGTGGCGTCTTCCTCTTCCACCGAGTCGGTGGCGTCGGTATGCACCTGCGCGCGCCGCTGCGGCGGCAGCACGATCAGGTGGCAGGCTTCGTGCAGCAGCGAATGCACCGGCGTGTCGTCGCGCACGTAGACGTCGCTGGCGATCACCCCCGCTTCCGGCTCGCCCCAGTAGCTGCCGGGAATGGCGGCGCCGTCGGCGACGCGGTGCAGGGTCAGCCCATAGCCAGCCAGCAGCGCACGCGGCGCGTCCAGGCCGATCGTGCCCACGGTCAGCACCTGGGCGGCGGCAGCGGGAAGGGCGGCGTCGGTCTGCATTGTGTGGAGTTGGTCGGGATGGAAAAGGCGCGGCGGGCGCGCCCGATCACGGCAGGCACAGCGCGTCGCGGCGCCGGCCCGGATCGACGCGTCAGCCGCGGCGGCTGCCACGGCCGACGCGCGGCCTCAGGGCGTCGGCCCTTCCGGCAGGGCGACGGAGATGTCGAGCACGTCGTGCTCGCCGTCCTTGACCAAGTCCACCTTGACCGCGTCGGCGTCGATGTTGACGTACTTCTTGATCACTTCCAGCAGCTCGCGCTGCAGCAGCGGCAGGTAGTCCGGGCCGCCGCGCTGGCTGCGTTCCTGCGCGATGATGATCTGCAGGCGGTTCTTCGCGGTTTCGGCGGTGTTCTTCTTGGTCTTGAGGAAATCGAATAGTCCCATGCTCACCCTCCGAACAACTTGGTGAAGAAGCCCTTCTTCTCCACGGAGATGAAACGCATCGGACGTTCCTCGCCGAGGATGCGCGCCACGGCGTCCTCGTAGGCCTGGCCGGCCGGGGATTCGGCGTCCAGGATCACCGGCTCGCCCTTGTTGGAGGCATTGAGCACGTCGCCGGATTCGGGGATCACGCCGATCGCCTTCAGGCCGAGCACTTCCTCCACGTCGCCGATGCTGAGCATCTCGCCGGTTTCCACGCGCGCCGGGCTGTAGCGGGTCAGCAGCAGGAACGCGGGCAGGCTCTTGCCGCTCTCGGCCTTGTGGGTCTTGGAGTCGAGCAGGCCGAGGATGCGGTCGGAGTCGCGCACCGAGGACACTTCCGGATTGACCACCACCACTGCGCGGTCGGCGAAGTACATCGCCAGGAACGCGCCCTTCTCGATGCCGGCCGGCGAATCGCAGACGATGTAGTCGAAGCCGTCGGCGGCCAGGTCCTTGAGCACCTTCTCCACGCCTTCCTGGGTCAGCGCGTCCTTGTCGCGGGTTTGCGAGGCGGCCAGCACGAACAGGTTGTCGAAGCGCTTGTCCTTGATCAGCGCCTGCTTCAGCGTGGCTTCGTTGTGCACCACGTTGACGAAGTCGTACACCACGCGGCGCTCGCAGCCCATGATCAGGTCGAGGTTGCGCAGGCCCACGTCGAAGTCGATCACGGCGACCTTCTTGCCGCGTCGCGCCAGCCCGCAGGCCAGGCTCGCGCTGGTGGTGGTCTTGCCGACGCCGCCCTTGCCGGAGGTGACAACGATAATTTCAGCCAAAGGACTATCTCCTGATACGTTCGAGGTTGGGCCGCGTCAGTCTTGCGCGGCGATCATGATCTGGTCCTGCTCCAGCCAGACCTGGACGGCCTTGCCACGCAGTTCCTTGGGAATATCGTCCAGCACCTTGTAGTGGCCGGCAATGGCGACCAGTTCGGCGTGGAAATCGCGGCAGAAGATCCGCGCCTCGGTGTTGCCCTGGGCGCCGGCCAGCGCACGGCCGCGCAGCGTGCCGTAGATGTGGATGCTGCCGTCGGAGATCACCTCGGCGCCGGCGCCGACGGTGGCCATCACGGTCAGGTCGCAGTTCTCCGCGTACAACTGCTGCCCGGAGCGCACCGCGTTCTTCTGCATGCGCCCGGGTTGCGGCCGCGCCGCCGGAGCGGGCGGCGGCGGAGGCGGGGGCGGCGGCGAGACCGGTGTCGCCGCCGCAGCGGGCGCGCCGCCATCGAAACGTTCGTACTGCGCGCGGAACTTGGCCAGCAGCGGCAGACCCAGCGCCACCGACAGCTCCTCGATCTCGCGGGTGCCGTAGGCCAGCGCCACCGGCAGCACGCCGGCGTCGCGCAGCCCGTCCAGCAGCGCCTGCGCGGTGGCCACGTCCGGGGTCTGCGCCAGCCCGCCGAAATCGATGATCACCGCGGCACGGCCGAACAGCTTGGGCGCGCGCTGCACGCGCTCGCGCATCTCCTGGCTCAGCCGCGCCACGTCCAGCGTGCGCACGCGCAGATTGGCGATGCCGACCTGGCCGATCTTCAGTTCGCCGGCCTGCTCGAAGTCCAGATTCACCGACGACACGCTCAGGTCCCGGACGGGCGCTGCGCCCGCTGCAGACGATGGGCGTGGCCGGCCCAGGGCAGGTCGGGCAGGGTGTCGCCATAGGTTTCGCGCACCCAGGCGTAACTGCACAGATCCTTCAACAGCATGCTCGCACGCACCTCCACTTCGTTCATCGTGTTCTGGCCCACTTCGCGGAAACCGAAGCTGCCATGGAACAGCAGCGCCGCATCGGCGCCGTGATCCAGGAAAACCTCGCACGCCAGTTGCGGGTAGCGCAACTCGGCGTAGCTCTGCACGTCGGCGTAGAACGCCCGGCCGACGCCGCCGCCGCGGCGGCGGCTGGCCACCACGATGCGGTCGATATAGAAAAACTGCGGGTAGCGCTCGCGGAACCAGGCGAAGTTGCTGCTGTCGTGGTCGCTGTCGCTGCCGAAGCCGACCAGGAAGCCGGCCAGGTTGCCGTCGCGCTCGGCGACGCGGAAGTACTCTGCGGTTTCGTAGAAGCGGTGCAGCTTGGCCGAATCCAGCGGCAGGATCGCCAGTCCGGCGTTGTTGTTCAGGGCCAGGACCGAATCGAGCTCGTGCTCGCGCACGTCGCGGATGACGATCGACATTGAGACTCCATTGCTGATGCGCGCGCGGCCCCGTGCGGACCGCAGGGGCGGATTATCGCACGCGCGACCCGGGGCGGCGAGCCGCGCCGGCATGACTTCCGTGGGAGTGCAATGCGCGCCGTTCATCCTAAGATGGCTGCATGTTGGGATATCTCAGCCATACCCGCGTCCTGCGCTATGCCGGCCTGTTCACCTGGGCCGTCATCTGCATGCCGTTGCTGTACCTGTACTGGGAGCCGGTCGAGGAATCGGGACGGATGCCCAGCGGCGAGGTGTGGCTGCTGCTGACCAGCTACCTGGGCTTCGGCGTGGTCTATTTCCTGCTGACTCGGCGCCTGCACAGCGGCGACGGCGTGCGCTGGTACGACCGCGGCATGCTGGTGCTGCTGACCATCTGCGCGCTGGCGGTCGGCTACCTGCACCGCTCCGGGCTGGGCAGCATCCTGATGATGGTCGCGGCCGGGGTGATCCCCTGGCTGCTGCCGGTGCGCGCCGGCGTGGCCTGGCTGCTGCTGAGCCAGCTGGCGGTGCTGCCGGTGTACCTGACCATCGGCTTCCCGCCGTTCGAGGCGCTGATGCAGTCGCTGCTGTACGGCGGCTTTTCCATGTTCATCTTCGTCACCAGCCTGGTCGCGCGCCAGCAGACCCAGGCGCGCGAGGAGCAGCGCCAGCTCAATGCCGAGCTGCGCGCCACCCGCGCGCTGCTGGCCGAGAGCGCCCGGGTCAACGAGCGCACGCGGATCTCGCGCGAATTGCACGACCTGCTCGGCCACCACCTGACCGCGCTCAGCCTGAACCTGGAAGTGGCCGGCCACATCACCGAGGGCCGCGCGCAGGAGCACGTGCAGCAGGCGCATACCCTGGCCAAGCTGCTGCTGACCGACGTGCGCGAGGCGGTCAGCCAGTTGCGCGACAGCGGCGCGATCGACCTGGCGGCGGCGCTGCGGCCGCTGGCCGAGCGGGTGCCGTCGCTGCAGATCCATCTGCAGGTGGACGAGCCGCTGACCGTGGAGGATCCCGAGCGCGCGCACGTGTTGCTGCGCTGCACCCAGGAGATCATCACCAACGCGGTGCGCCACGCCCAGGCCGACAATCTGTGGATCGAGGTGCGCCGCGACGGCCCGCAGGTGGTGATCCAGGCGCGCGACGACGGCCGCGGTTGCGAGACCCTGGCCCCCGGCAACGGCCTGCGCGGCATGCGCGAGCGCCTGAGCCAGTACGGCGGCAGCCTGGACGTGGCGGCCGCGCCGGGTGCCGGCTTCCGCCTG
>NZ_AQOJ01000049.1:0-2908 GCF_000364685.1 Xanthomonas sp. SHU 166 | reverse complement strand
CCCCCGCGGCCGCGCCGGCCGCCGCCGCGCCGATGCCGATGAGCTCGCCCACCGAGGCCTCCACCGGCGGCAGCGCCAAGCCCGGCAACGCCCTGCCCGAGGGCCACGTGCTGCGCGCGCCGATGGTCGGCACCTTCTACACCTCGCCGGCCCCGGACAAGCCGGCCTTCGTCAGCGTCGGCCAGGCGGTCAAGGCCGGCGAGACCCTGGCGATCATCGAGGCGATGAAGATGTTCAACCCGATCGAAGCCGACGTCTCCGGCACCATCGTCGCGATCCTGGGCGAAAGCGGCCAGCCGGTGGAGTTTGACCAGCCCTTGTTTGTCATCGGCTGAAGAAGCCGGGACCCGGGACCCGGGACCGGGGACCCGGAACAGCAAGAGCGCCGGATTCGGCTTTGGCTCCTGCTCTTCCGGGTCCCCGGTCCCGGGGTCCCGGGTCCCGAACACCTCCCGCGTTCGGAATCCCTTCCCATGCTCGATAAAGTCGTCATCGCCAATCGCGGCGAAATCGCGCTGCGCATCCTGCGCGCGTGCCATACGCTCGGCATCCGCACGGTCGCGGTGCATTCCACCGTGGACCGCAACCTCAAGCACGTGGCCATGGCCGACGAGTCGGTGTGCATCGGCCCGGCGCCTTCGTCGGAGAGCTACCTCAACATCCCGGCGCTGATCGCCGCGGCCGAGGTCACCGATGCCCAGGCCATCCACCCCGGCTACGGCTTCCTGTCGGAGAACGCCGACTTCGCCGAGCGCGTGGAGCAATCCGGCTTCATCTTCATCGGGCCCAAGGCGGACACCATCCGCCTGATGGGCGACAAGGTCGAGGCGATCCGCGCGATGAAGGCCGCCGGCGTGCCGTGCGTGCCCGGCTCCGGCGGCCCGCTGGGCGAGGACATCGTCGCCAACACCAAGATCGCCCGCGAGATCGGCTACCCGGTGATCATCAAGGCCGCCGGCGGCGGCGGCGGCCGCGGCATGCGCGTGGTGCATTCGGAGGCCGCGCTGAAGGCCGCCATCGAAACCACCAAGTCCGAGGCCAAGGCCGCCTTCAGCAACGACCAGGTGTACATGGAGAAGTTCCTGGAGAATCCGCGCCACGTGGAGATCCAGGTGCTGGCCGACGGCCAGGGCGGCGCCATCCACCTGGGCGAGCGCGACTGCTCGATGCAGCGCCGCCACCAGAAGGTGGTGGAGGAAGCGCCGGCGCCGGGCATCACCGAGGAACTGCGCAACGAGATCGGCAAGGTCTGCGTGGACGCCTGCATCCGCATCGGCTACCGCGGCGCCGGCACCTTCGAGTTCCTGTTCGAGAACGGGCGCTTCTACTTCATCGAAATGAACACGCGCATCCAGGTGGAGCACCCGGTCACCGAGCGCATCACCGGCATCGACCTGGTGTGCGAGCAGCTGCGCATCGCCGCCGGGCACAAGCTCAGCATCAAGCAGAAGGACATCGTCCTGCGCGGCCATGCGATCGAGTGCCGCATCAACGCCGAGGACCCGGAAACCTTCATGCCCAATCCGGGCCTGATCACCGGCTTCCACCCGCCCGGCGGCCCCGGCGTGCGCGTGGACACGCACATCTACAGCGGCTACAAAGTGCCGCCGAACTACGACTCGATGATCGGCAAGCTGATCGTGCACGGCCCCGACCGCGAGACCGCGATCGCGCGCATGCGCGTGGCGCTGAGCGAGATGGTGGTGGACGGCATCAAGACCAACATCCCGCTGCAGCAGCGGATCATGCGCGACAAGGGCTTCCAGGCCGGCGGCCAGAACATCCACTACCTGGAAAAGCGCCTGGCCGAGCGCAAGAACAAGTCGATTGCCTTGGTTTGACAGCCGGGAATGGGGAAACGGGAATCGGGAATCGGCAGTGCCGGCTCCCGATTTTCGGCGGTGAAGGCCGCGACCTCGCCGCAGGATCGGGACGGAACGAATAGGTCCCGGGAGCGAATGGCTTCGACGTAGCGCGTCGGCGCCCGTCGCCGACATCGTTGCGACAACCACCGCGCAGTGCAATGAGGGGGCCGGGAACCCGCTCTTGCGATTCCCCATTCCCGGTTCCCCACTCCCGGCTACTTCCCCTGCTGCGTCCCCGCCACCGGCTCCACGCCCAGGCTCGAGGTCGGGCTGACGATCATCACCGTCTCGGTGGAGCCGTCCGGCCAGACGATCTGGAAGGTGCTGCCCGGGGCCAGGGTGGAGAAGGGCATGCCGCTGTTGGCGCGGTAGATCGCCGCCACCTGCGCGGCGCCGGCGCGGCGCACGTCCGGCGCGGCGTGCGCGGTGGTCAGTTCGACCTTGGACAGGCCGCGGTAGCGCTGCTCGGCGGTGTCGATCAGCAACAGGCCCGCCGCCGCCGCCGAGTAGGCGACGAAAGCCAGGACCCAGAACCAGAATTTGGCGCCGTGCAGCCATCGCCGGTAATTCATGAGCCTGCTCCCTTGCTGTCCACCAGTCGATTGACCATGTCATTCATCGTGTCCGTGCCTTGCCGCGGCACCGCGGCGTCGTAAACAAAACTGCTGAAGTCCTGCGTGGGGTCGCGCGAGCAGATCCCACCGTTGGCGCAATAGCGGGTCATCAGTTCGCTGTCCGGGCCGCAATCCAATCCCAGCCTGCAGGCGGCCAACTGCCAGGCCAATTCGGAAAACTGGGTGCCGGCCACGCGCCCGTCCAGGCTGTCGTCGCCGCTGGCGGCCAGGCCCATCGCCGGCGACAGCGCCACGTAGGCATCGGGATCGCCGGAGGCGCGCACCCGCGCGACCAGATCGCGCTTGTACTCGGCGCCGGCATGCAACGGCTGGCCCAGCGCCAGCAGCGCCGCTTCGGCGGCCAGGTTGCCGCCGCGCGCGGCCTGCACGCGCTGGGCGACGATGGCCTGGCGGGTCAGGCCGTCGCCG
>NZ_AQOJ01000048.1:0-1636 GCF_000364685.1 Xanthomonas sp. SHU 166 | reverse complement strand
CTGCGCCTGCACGCAGCCGATGGCGTGCTGGCGTCCAGCGTCGCCGGCGTGTCGCCGCTCGGTGCCAGCATCGCCCGCCGCATCGCGCGCCTGGAGGCGGCCGAGGGCGATGTGCTGGTCGACGACTGCTGTTGCGCCCGCGCCGGACGCCCTGCGCCGCGCCCCGATCCCGACCGGCCGTGGCCGCTGCTGCGGTTGTGAGCGGCCGCTGGCGTTTCCTCGTTTCCCATCAACCAAGACACCTCTCTCGATGACGAAAGCTCCGCCCCTGCTCTGCGCCCTGCTGCTTGCCGGCAGCCTCCCTGTCCACGCCGAGAGCGCCGACCCGGCGCGCGACCGTGCCAGCATCCTGGCGATGCAGGGCGAGTACACGGTGGCGTTCGCCTTCGACGAGACCGTGCTGCTGCAACCCGGCTACGCGCGCGCCGCGCCAATGCGCAGCGGTGGCGACGAAGTGGTGATCGTGGTCGAGGACAGTCCGCGCAAGGTGGTGCTGCAGCATCTGCTGGTGGAGCCCAAGAGCGGGCACGTGACCAAGCACTGGCGCCAGGACTGGACCTACGAGGCGCCGCAGCGCTTCGAATTCAGCGCCGACCAGACCTGGCAGGTGCGCCCGCTCGACGCCGAGACTACCCGCGGTGCCTGGACCCAGTGCGTGTACGAGGTCAGCGACGCGCCGCGCTACTGCGGCACCGGGCGCTGGGACTATGCCGATGGCCATCCGACCTGGACCAGCGACCTGAGCTGGCGTCCGTTGCCGCGCCGCGAGTACACCAAGCGCAGCGACTACAACGCGCTGGCGGTGGTCAACCGGCACACGCTGACCCCGGCCGGCTGGACCCACGAACAGTTCAACACCAAGGTGCTGCGCAAGCCCGATGGCAGCCAGCAGGCCATCGCCCGCGAATTCGGCTTCAACGACTACGTCAAGACCACGACCGTCGACTTCGCCCCGGCCTATGCCTACTGGAAGGCCACCCAGGGCTACTGGGCGAGGGTGCGCGCGCGCTGGGACGGCCTGCTCGGCAAGCCGCCGGGCGTGCACCTGAAGACCAAAGTCGACGGCATGGCGATCATCGTGCCGCTGTTCGGCCAGGCCGAGGCGGTGCAACAGGGCAAGCCGGTCAGCGATGCGCAACTCGATGCGGTGTTCGCGCAATGGACGGCGCCGGCGCCGGCCGCGCGCTGAGGCCAGCGCCGGCAACACAGCCAGGGTGGGGGAAGGCGGCCGGGATGGCGCCTTCCCCTTTTTTCTTGCGCGTGTCAGCTCGATGCGGAGCGTGTTTGGCCCGGGACGACTTGCGGTGACAGCGGCACGCGGCGGCTGCACAAGCGCGGCGTCGCGTGGCGGCGTCAGTGCTTTGACGTGATCGCCACGGGTGTGATTGACGTTGTTGGCGGCGATACCGCATCCGCGGATGTGGAGATCACTTGCGCGATCCAGAGCGGATCGCACGACACGCGCAGGACCTGTGGCGCTTTTCCAATCCCCACTCCCGATTCCCCACTCCCGGCTTCACTCACTGCTCGCGCAGCGCCAGCGCCGGCGGCGTGCGCAGGATGCGGCGGGTGCCCGACCAGCCGGCGAGCAGGCTCAGCGCCACGCCGCCCAGGCCGCCGAGCAGCAGCGCCGGCC
>NZ_AQOJ01000047.1:0-2708 GCF_000364685.1 Xanthomonas sp. SHU 166 | reverse complement strand
ACCTCGTCGTAGGCGAAGGTGCTGAAGCGCTGGCCATCTTCCGTGGTCACGCCGGTAAGATGGCGCGGGAAGCGCGTGTCTTCATAGTGATAGATCCGACTTTTGCCATCGGCATAGGTGACGCTCGCAAGGCGCTGCTGGTCGTAGCCGTAGCTGGCCAACTGCACCCCACCGGAGACGATGCCGGTGATCAGCGCATCGTCGTTGTCGTCGGCATACACCAGTTCGATGGAGCGCCCCTGCAGCGAGGCGATGCTCTGCAAGCGCCCACGCGCGTTATAGCCGTACACCCATCCGCTGCCATCCTCGGCCATGCGCGAGACCAGATTGCCCTTGGCATCGAAGGTGTAGATGGCATCCTGGCGATACAGCACCCACTGGTCGCCGTTGGCGACGATGCGTTCGCCCGAGGCATTGGCCGCGCGATACTCGGCTCCCATCTTGCGGAACGGCACGGCATAGCCGCTACCCTCGATCAGGCCCAGCGCGTCGCCCTGGATGGTCAGGTGCAAGCTGTGCGAGAAGGTCCAGCCGGGGCCGAATCCACCGGTATTCAGTGCGATGCCTGAGTGGTAATAGCGCGTCAGGGTGATCCAGCCCAGATCCAGGTCGCGCTCGGTCTGGAATTTCTCGCCGGTCTTGACGTCGCAGGGGTTACCGACCATGCCGGAATTTCCGCCACTAACCGGGCCACCGCCATTACTTTTCTCGCCGCCGCACTGCAGCGTCGATACTTCGACGGTGGCGAAAATTTCTTTATTAGTGCACGCCTGATCACTTATATGCCAGCTCATGTAATCGTTCGGGCATTCGGAACGCCTCCTTCTTTGCAACTCCACCTCGTATTGAATTCGCCCACAATCAACTTCACTATAACCGTTAACTTGATAAGCCCTATGTTGATACTCAAGCCCCCAATCATATTGAGGATAAGGACCTTGATCTGGCGAGCCAACCCAGTCACCCGTAGGACTTGCACTCAGATCCACTCCGCACTGAGAAGATTCAGACACAAAATGGTCAATTAGTGCTTTCACTTCCTTTTCTTCAGAATCTGGAGCAGGATCTCCATAGGGAGCGTATCGCCAGCCCTCATCATTTGCCCTCTTGCGCCCCATCCAGTAGGTAATCAGCGCAGTCCCATTTTCACGAATCACTTCGTTTTTGATCGTATCGACGTACTTATAGACATCTTCCATGCCCTGCGGCCCGGAAATCATCTTGATCGCGGCTTCTGCCTGCACTTGCGTGTCGTAGGTACCATGATCATTTCCATACATGTCGCGAACGAGAAACTGCTGTTTCTTTCCTTCTGTCGCGGCGAACGCAGAATTCGCCAGCAGAAAAAACAGCACCGCCACCAAAGCGAAGCAGCTAGCAAAAGATATGCGATTGCGATGTATATTGATCATTGCGCGTCCTTGCAGGAAATCCATCCAGTCGAGTCGACGATTGCCAAAGTGAGTCAAACCGTCTGCCGATCGCATACATCGGACACGACCAATCTCCACATGGTGCGCAACCTGACGCAGCCAATCAGCGACTGGAAAGGGAAACGAAATCGGAAGGCTTGGGGGAGATACCCGACACTGGGCAGGCCGCTTCATCCCTGGGCGAAGCTCTAAAACGAACGGAACACGCACGTTGCGCATACGACAATCCTTGTCATTACGAGAAGCGATGCTAGACGATGGCCCTATCCACTGGCAACAAGCCGCTGCGGCTTTCGCTCAAGCGCGCATAGCATCGGCCAGGATGGTTGCGGTACGCAGTCAGAAGCAAGGCCGTTGCAAGACGGCTGCCGATCTAGATGATCGCCGCAAACCGCTCCACCACCATCCCCTCGATCGCCTCCAGATCCGGCAGCAAGGCGCTCTGCTCGCCCAGCAGCACGCGCATGTGCACGCCGGGCGGGAGGGTTTCTTCGGAGGCGTCGGCGAGCAGGCCGTCGCGGGGGACGGAGATCAGTTGCGGGAAGGATTGGGTGAGCAGTGCCACGTACGGCAGGTCGGGGTTGCCGCCCAGGGCCTTGAGCACGACGATCTTGTTGTTGGCGGCCACGATCTCGGCGCCCAGGCCGGTCAGGCGGGCGAAGGAGACCAGCGGCACTTTCCAGCCGTACCAGGCGATCTGGCCGAGCAGCCAGTGCGGGGCGTCGGGCAGCGGTTCGACCGGGACGCGCGACATCACTTCGGCGATGGTGGCGTTGGGCAGCAACACGCGCTCGCTGCCGGCCAGGATGAGGACACCGCGGATTTCGTCGTTGCTGGCGTAGCTGCTCATGGAGTGACTTCGTCCTGAAAGCGGAAAAAACGCGCGATGCGGGCGCAGCGGTGAATGGCGTGTGCCGCCTCGCTCAGCCGCTCCACCGTGCGGTCAAGGCCTGGGCCAGTTGCGCCGGATCGCCGCCGGGATGGCCCTGCAGGATCAGGTGCGCGCCGGCGGCGGGGTCGTAGCAGCCGTCGCCGGATTGCCCGGCCACCCAGGCGCCCTGCGCGGCCAGCGCCAGCACCGCATCCACCTGCTGCGGGTCGCTGCCGCTGAGCAGCAGCACCGCGCTGTGCGCGGCCGGCAGGCCGGCGACCACCGAGGCGCCGGCGTCCTGGGCGACGAAGCGCAGGCCGGCGGTGCCGTGCACGCCGACGTCGTCGGGCAGGATGTAGACGTTGCCGGGAACGACCGGCTCGCCGGCCTCGGCCAGCAGCACC
>NZ_AQOJ01000046.1:0-4088 GCF_000364685.1 Xanthomonas sp. SHU 166 | reverse complement strand
CCAGGGCCGCGCGGCTGCGTTCGCTCAAGCGCAGCCACAGGGCCCCGCCGCGGTCGGCGGCGGTGACCAGCGCGGCCTGC
The DNA here is from genome assembly GCF_000364685.1 of Xanthomonas sp. SHU 166. Taxonomy (NCBI): domain Bacteria; kingdom Pseudomonadati; phylum Pseudomonadota; class Gammaproteobacteria; order Lysobacterales; family Lysobacteraceae; genus Xanthomonas; species Xanthomonas sp. SHU 166. Next base: position 4,008 of record NZ_AQOJ01000046.1, on the reverse strand, counting down.
GCGCTGCGCGCGAGCGCCCCCGGCAGGTTGCCGGGATGCAGGCCATGGGTCTCCAGGGCGGGCGGCAGCAGCGCCTGCAGACGCCGATGCAGATGACGATGACGATGCGCGACCATGTCCGGTTCTCCCCCGACGGCTCAGCGCAGCGACGCGCCGAGTTCGTACCAGTCGATCCGGCGGGTGATCCACATGATCGCGCCGAGGATGCCGAACAGCAGCAGCGAGCCCATCAGCAAGGCGTTGTCTTCCGAGGCCAGCAGGCCGTACAGCGCGCCGTACAGCACGGTGAGCATGCTGGCGAAGCCGGCCGCGCGCAGGCGGCTGCGCAATACCCCCGACAGGTAGAAGAACTGCAGCCCGATGCAGGCCACCGCCGAGACCAGATACGCCTGCCAGAACGGGATGTGCTCGGACAGGCTGAGCAGCAGCAGGAAGAAGATCGCCAGCGCCAGGCCCACCAGCAGGTACTGCAGCGGATGGATCGGCAGGCGCTTGATCAGCTCGAACAGGCCGAAGGCGACGAAGGTCAGCACCACGAACAGCAGGCCGTACTTGCTGGCGCGCTCGGCCTGGGTATACACGTCCACCGGGTCGACCAGGTCCACGCGCAAGGCGTCGAGATCCTGTCCGCCGGAGGCCAGCTGCGCCTGCGCGCCGGTCGCCAGCGACGACAGCGCCCAGCTCGCCTGGAACCCCTGCGCGGTGATGCGGCGCTCGTTGGGCAGGAAGCGGCCGCCGAACAACGGATGCGGCCACAGCGAGTTCAGCGCGATCTGGTTGTCGTCGCCGACCGGCACGATCGACAGCGCCTGGGTGCCGTCGAGCACGAATTCCATCTGCACCTCGTGCAGGTCGGTCAGCCGGCCCTGCTGCGTATCGCGCAATGCCGGCAGCACCGCGTGCACGCCCTTGGAGATGTTGGCCAGCCCTTCCGAGCCGGGCTGCAGCGGCAGCGCGCGGCCGTCGGCGCGCAGATTCGGCGTGCCGACCAGGCCGCGCACGTCCTGCAGGCCGATCGCCAGATACGGCGTGCCGTACTGGCGGCGGCCGACAGCGGCATAGTCGAGATCGTCGAACTCGGCCTTGAGCCGCGCATGCCAGCTGTACACCTGCACCTTGAACAGGCCGATGTGGCGCTGCGCGGGCTTCAGTTCGCCTTCGACCTGCAGCCGCCGCGGCGCCTGCAGCACGTAGCCGGTCTCGACCTCGCGCTTGGTCACCCGCTTGCCGTCGGCGTCGAGTACGGCGACCTCACGCTCCTGGGTCCACGGGATCACCCGCAGCGGGCCGAGCAGGCGCTGTTCGCCGGCCTTGCTCTGCGACACCCGCTCCACCGCCTCGTCGCGGTAATGCTGGCGGTCCTGCACGGTTCCGCGAATCATCAGCAGCGGGATCAGCAACAACAGGATCAATCCGCCGATGGTGGCGAATCGCAACAGCAGCTTCAGGGATTTCATGGCGACCTCTCGGTTGGGAGGGCGCCAGCATGCGGCCGCTGCGTGGGTGGGGTTTGAGGCGAATTTGAAGTGGGTGTGAAGTGCGGGGAATGGGGAATGGGGAATGGGGATTGGAAAGCCGGCGTACTTGCGACGCGGTGTGCGCCCCCACTGTGGGAGGGACTTCAGTCCCGACGAGGGAACGCCGGCAGGCCGCCTCGGCGCGCCCGCGCACGAATCGATCCGGCTCAGGCCAGCGGCAACGCCAGGCAGGCCACCGCGCCGCCGCCGTCGCGGTTGCGCAGGCTGGCGTCGCCGCCGTGCAGGCGCGCCACCTCGCGCACGAACGGCAGGCCGAGGCCGGAGCTGCGCTGGCCGGTGGCCGGGCGCGCCAGCGAGTAGAAGCGCTCGAACACCCGCTCCAGCGCGTAGTCGGGAACGCCCGGGCCGGCGTCCTCCACCGTCAGCAGCACGCGCGCGTCGGCGCCGCGTTCGGCACGCAGCACGATGACCGCGCCCTCCGGCGAAAAGGCGATGGCGTTGTCGAGCAGGTTGTGCAGCGCCTGCCGCAGCAGGTAGGGATCGCCCGACACCACCAGGGTCGGATCCGGCGCCTGCACCTGCAGCTGCAGCTGCAGACCGCGCGCCTGCAGTTGCGGCGCCAGCGCTTCGGCCAGGTCTGCGCACAGCGGCGCCAGCGCCACCGGTTCGCGCCGCTGCAGCCAGCCGTGCTGTTCCACCTCGGCCAGCGCCAGCAGCTTGTCGATGGTCTCGGTGAGGCGCTGCTGCTGCTCGGCGATGTTGCGCACGAAGCGCTGCCGCTCCGGTTCCGGCAGCGGCTCCTGCAGCAGTTCCGCGGCGCCGCGGATCGCGGCCAGCGGGCTCTTCATCTCGTGGGTCAGCGACTGCACGTACTGCTCGACGTACTGCTTGCCCTCCAGCTTGCGGCGCATGGTCTCCAGCGCACGGCCGAGATCGCCGATCTCATCGCGGCGCGGCGGCGGCGGCGGCACCGGCGCACCGGCACTGACCGCCTGCGCATAGCGGTTGAGCCGGCCGATGCCGCGCAGCAGGCCCCAGGTCATCAGGATCCCGATCAGCGCGGAGATGCCGATCAGCCAGGCGCCGCGCAGCAGGATGCTGCGCTGGCTGGCGACGATGAACGGCTCGATGCTGCGGTTGGGCTGGGACAGGGTCAACACGCCGATCAGCCGCTGCGGGTCGGCCGGATCGTAGACCGGCGCGGCCACGTGCATCACCGTGTGGTTGGGGTCGCCGTCGGCCTCGGGGCTGGAGCGGGCGCCGTACTCGCCGCGCAGGGTGCGGTACACGTCGTTCCAGCGCGAGTTGTCGCGGCCGATGTCCTGTCCGCGCGAATCGAACACCACGATGCCCGCCGCATCGGTGAGGGTGACGCGGTAGTCGACGCTGTGCTTGGGGAAACGCCAGACCATCGCACGCGGATCGCGCCGCTGCGCCGCGGCCAGGTCGCGGGCGAAACGGCCGCTGGCGATGCGCCCGTCCTTGAGATCCTGCGCGGCCATCTGCGCCAGCACGTTGGCTGCGTCCACCAGGGTCGATTCCATCGCCTGGCGCACGCCCGGCTTGACCTCGTTGACGAACACCCGCATCACAAAGAAGGCGGCCACGCCGACGATCAGGAAGAAGCCCAGGAACAGCTTCAGCCCCAGCCGCACCTCAGGCCTCCAGCGCGTAGCCGAGGCCGCGGTGGGTGCGGATCGGATCGTCGGTGGCGCCGGCCGCGCGCAGCTTGGCGCGCAGGGTCTTGATATGGGTGTCGACGGTGCGGTCGGCGCTGTCGGCACTGCTGTCCCAGCCGCGGTCCATCAGTTGCGCGCGACTGAGGATGGCGCCGGGCCGCTGCAGCAGCGCTGCCAGCAACGCGTACTCGTAGCGGGTCAGGTCCAGCACCGCACCTTGCCAGCGGATGCGGCGGCCGTCGCGGTCGATGGCGAAATCGCCGTGCTGCTGCCAGCCGGCCTCGGCATCGCCGACCACCACCGCCGGGCGCCGCAGCCGCGCCCGCACCCGCGCGACCAGTTCGCGCGGCGAGAACGGCTTGGCCATGTAGTCGTCGGCGCCCAGTTCCAGGCCGAGCACGCGATCGATCTCCTCGTTGCGCGCGGTCAGGAACAGCACCGGCACCTGGCTGAAACCGCGCAGCGTGCGGCACACCTCGAACCCGCTCAGGTCCGGCAGGCCCACGTCCAGCACCACCACGTCGATGCCGCCCTCGCGCAACTGCGCCAGGGCCTCGCGCCCGAGCTGGCAGTGGCGCACCTGGTAGCCCTCGCTGCGCAGCGCGTACAGCACGGTATCGGCGATGGCGGATTCGTCCTCGACCACGAGGACACAGGCGGCGGCGGGCGTGGACATGGCGCGCAGCATAGCCGTCGCGCGGGCGCCGCGGCAGTCCGTCCGGCCATTCCGCGGCACCGCTCGTGGATCGGCACAGAACCCGACGCGCACCTGCGGCGTGTCAGCTGTCGCTGCCGCCGCGCGCGTTGGCCGCGCCCGGCGCCGACGCCAGTTCCACCCGGTTGCGGCCGCC
>NZ_AQOJ01000045.1:0-16857 GCF_000364685.1 Xanthomonas sp. SHU 166 | reverse complement strand
CGCCGGCCGACGGCGCCGCCGCGATCGGCGGCGCGGCCTGCATGACCACGGTGCGCGGGGCGGCGGTGTGCGCGCCATCGCCGGCCGGCGGGCGTGGCGCCTGCGCGCAGCCGGCCAGGACCAGCAGCGGTAACACAAACAACGGGGTGGGTCTCATCGCGGGACTCTGCTGTAAGCCACCAGCATGCCCCCGGCCGATTAACCCAGGATGGACGAACCTAGCTCAGACGCCGCGCGCCAGCCGCTCGGCGAGGCCGACGTAGCCGCCCGGGGTCAGCTCGCGCAGGCGCTGCTTGGCGTCCTCGGGCAGGTCCAGGGTCTCGACGAAGGCGCGCATCGAGTCGGCGGTGATGCCCTGGCCGCGGGTCAGTGCCTTGAGCTGCTCGTAGGGATTGGGCAGGCCGTGGCGGCGCATCACCGTCTGCACGGCTTCGGCCAGCACTTCCCAGGCCGCGTCCAGGTCGGCGTCCAGGCGCTCCGGGTTCACGGTCAGCTTGCCCAGGCCCTTGGCCAGCGAGTCCAGCGCCACCTGGGTATGGCCGAAGGCGGTGCCGAGCGCGCGCAGCACGGTGGAGTCGGTGAGGTCGCGCTGCCAGCGGCTGATCGGCAGCTTGGCCGAGAAGTGCTCGAACAGGGCGTTGGCGATGCCGAAGTTGCCTTCGGCGTTCTCGAAGTCGATCGGGTTGACCTTGTGCGGCATGGTCGAGGAGCCGACTTCGCCTTCCTTGAGCTTCTGCTTGAAGTAGCCCAGCGAGATGTAGCCCCAGATGTCGCGCGCCAGGTCGATCAGCACGGTGTTGGCGCGGCGGGTGGCGTCGCCCAGTTCGGCGACGTTGTCGTGCGGCTCGATCTGGGTGGTGTAGGGGTTGAACACCAGGCCCAGGCTTTCCACGAAACGCTGCGCGAAGCCCGGCCAGTCGACGTCCGGGTAGCTGGCGACGTGGGCGTTGTAGTTGCCGACCGCGCCGTTGATCTTGCCGGTCAGCTCGACCGCGGCGATCTGCCGGCGCTGGCGCTCGAGGCGGGCGACCACGTTGGCGATCTCCTTGCCCAGGGTGGTCGGCGAGGCGGTCTGGCCGTGGGTGCGCGACAGCATCGGCTGCGCGGCCTGCGCATGGGCCAGCGCGCGCAGCGTGGCGATCACCGCGTCCAGGGTCGGCAGCAGCACCTCGCGCCGGGCCTGCTCCAGCATCAGCCCGTAGCTGAGGTTGTTGATGTCCTCGCTGGTGCAGGCGAAATGCACGAACTCCAGGGCCGGGCCGAGTTCGGCGTCGTCCTTGAGCTGCTCCTTGATGAAGTACTCCACCGCCTTGACGTCGTGGTTGGTGGTGCGCTCGATCTGCTTGACCCGCGCCGCGTGCTCCACGCCGAAGCCCTCGGCCAGCGCGCGCAGGCGTTGCGCCGCCGCCGGCGAGAACGCGGCCAGTTCGCCGATGCCCGGCTCGGCGCCCAGCGCCAGCAGCCATTCGATCTCCACCTTCACCCGCGCCTTGATCAGGCCGTATTCGGAGAAGATCGGCCGCAGGGCGTCGACCTTGCCGGCATAGCGGCCATCGAGCGGGGACAGGGCGAGCAGGGCGGAATCGGACATGGCGGGGCGTGGGGTGGTGTCGGCGGGGGCGCCATTCTACGTCGGCGCGGCCTCGGCCGGCGCCAGGCGTACCGTCACCGCCTGGATGCGGTGCCCGGCCATGCGCTTGACCGTGAACAGGTGACCGTCGATCTCCAACTGCTCGCCTTCCTCGGGCAGCCGCTGCAACTGGTGCACGATCAGCCCGCCGACCGAGTTGAGGTGCTCCGGCGCGCGCAGGTCGCGGCCGAGCAGGCGTTCGAGGCGGAAGATCGAGGTCGAGCCGGCCACCAGCACGCTGCCGTCGGCGCCGCGGGTCGGCGCGTCCTTGACCACGTGCGGGTGCTCGTCCTCGATGTCGCCGACCACCACTTCCAGAAGGTCTTCCAGGGTGAAGTAGCCGAGGATGCGGCCGTGCTCGTCCACGCACAGCGCCATGTGCGTGGTACCGGTGCGGAAGCGCTCCAGCACCAGCGGCACCGGCGTTTCCAGTGCGATCAGGTTCGCCGGGCGCAGCAGCGGACGCAGGTCGTCGCTGCGGCGGCCGCGGGCGATCTCCACCAGCAGGTCCTTCATGTGCAGGATGCCCAGCACCTGCTCGCCGTCGCGGTCGAACCACGGATAGCGGCTGTAGCGGCTGTCGGCGAACTCGGCCATCACCGCGTCCAGCGCCATGCCTTCGCGGAACCCGCGCAGATGGTCGCGCGCGCGCATCAGATCGCCGGCCACCAGTTCCGGCAGCTCCAAGGCATGGCTCATCAGGGTCAGTTCGTGATCCGGCGCACCGCCTGCGGGTTGCTGGCGGCCGACGATCAGCTTCAGTTCCTCGCGCGAATAGCGATGCGAGGTGTGCTCCACATCGCCCCAGCCCGCGGCCTTCAGCAGCGCGTTGGCGCTGGTGTTGAGCAGCCAGATCGCCGGATACATCGCCCAGTAGAACAGGTACAGCGGTGCGGCGGTCCACAGCGACATGCGCTCCGGGCGGCGGATCGCCATCGACTTCGGGGCCAGTTCGCCCAGCACGATGTGCAGGAACGAGATGACGCTGAAGGCGATGACGAAGGCGCTCAGGCGCGCCGCCTCTTCGCTCAGCCCCAGCAGGTCGAACAGCGGCTGCAGCAGGTGCGCGAAGGCCGGCTCGCCGACCCAGCCCAGGCCCAGCGAGGACAGGGTGATGCCGAGCTGGCAGGCCGACAGGTAGGCGTCGAGGTGGCCGTGCACGTTGAGCAGCAGGCGGCCGCGCCAACCGTGGTGCTCGGCCAGGCCCACAGCCTGCGTGTGGCGCAACTTGACCAAGGCGAACTCGGCGGCGACGAAGAAGCCGTTGAGCAGCACCAGCAGCATCGCCAACGCCAGCAGCAGGAGGTTGCCGATCATGTGCGTTCCCCGGCGCGCGCCGCTGGCGCGTCATGGCGCCGGGCGGGAGGGGTGGAAACGGCGGGGTGCGTGGTCCGGCGCGGCGTGCGCCGGCATCTACAGTCTGAATCGTCGCCCATGGCGGCGTGAGAGTTCCATCGTGATACGTCGCCGCAGTCTAGCCGATGCACTGCGTCGCCGCCGCAGGCGCGCGCCATCTCGCGCAGTCCGTCACAGGCAAAGCGTCGCCAACGAATACCGTGGAAGGACGCGCAACCGCTGTTGCGAATCCCCACTCCCCACTCCCCGGCTTTTCAGCAGCCGAATGGCTGATCATCCCCGCACTCAACCATCACGCCGCGACGATCTTTTCGTTTGCTAGACTTTCTGTAACCGTTTTCAATCTCGATATTCCCCCATGAAATCTTCCTTGCGTCTGGCGGCGCTGGCCGCCGCTGTGTCCGTTTTTCTCACCGCCTGCGGTGGCAAGCCTGCGGCGACAACGGCCGGTTCCGATGCCAGTGCCGGTGCCAACCATGCATCCGCCGATGCCGGCGCCAGCGACGCGGACCAGGCGCTGACCGGCAAACTCAACGCCTACATCGAATGCTTCAACAAGGTCGATGGGCGCATCCACGAAGGCGCGCAGCAGTACGTGCGCTGGATGGCCGACCCCAAGGCCGGCCCCACCGGCAAGGAAACCAGCGTGTACGGGCCCGCCCCGATCGACGAGTACGCGATGAAGCTGTGCGATGCGCCGATGACCGAGGCGATCGCAGCCAAGCCGTCGCTGCCTGCGCTGGATGCCGCGGCGAAGCGCTATCTGGCCGCCTTGAAGACGCTGCAGCCGCTGGCCAACCAGGCGCGCGACTACTACGACCGCGAGGACTACCAGGACGACCAGTTCGCCAAGGGCAAGCAACTGCATGCGCCGCTGATGGCCGCGCTGTCCGAATTCCACGAGGCCAGCGAGGCCTTCAGCCACGAACTGGAGGCGCAGAACGACGCCGCACAGCGCGAACAGCTGAAGGCGATGGAAAAGGCCGAGGGCCGCACCCGCGACTTCTATCGGTTGTCGATGATGCTCGAGGCCAAGGACATCGTCGGCCTGATGCAGGACGACGACTTCGACACCGCCAAGGCCACGGCATTGGTGGCCGGCTTCAACAGCCTGTCCGACGAGGCGCACGCCAAGGTCGCCAACCAGGAGCCGGGCAAGTCCGACTGGAGCGATTTCGAGACCGCGGCGGAGAACTTCCGCAAGGAATCCAAGGCGCGCATCAAGCGGGTGGCGGAGAAGATTCCGTACAGCGCATTCGAGCAGCGCTCGCTGGACAATCCGATCGTCGCGCCGGAAGGCTCGCCGGCACGCCTGATGAAGAGCTACAACGACCTGGTGTTCCAGAGCAATCGCCAGCGCTGAGCGTGCGGGCCGGCGGCGCATGCCGCTGGCCCCGTCGTGCCGTCGCCACGGCGGGGCGGCATGCCGTCGTCCCGTCTTTTGCCGACAAACGGGCGCGGTGTGCTCCTTCGGCAGCACGCCGCTGGTGCGCTTGCAGGGCGAGCATCATTCCGCGTACACGTTGCGGGTCTCAGTGGATCGATCCTCGATCATGGACGCCTGCCGACTTCGTCGGTCTGCCGCGCATCCCGAGCCTCCAGACATTCCTAACATCCGCCGGCGCACACTGCTGACGCCGGGCGCTGCGCCACGGATAATGCGCGCGCCAGCCGCAGTCCCGCCAGCCTGCCTCCCCGGACGTCCGACGAGGGCGCCGATGGATTCCCTTTTGCAGATGCGGAGATTGCGCGATGAGTGACACATTCAGGGTCGAACACGACAGCATGGGCGAACTGCAGGTGCCTGCAGAGGCCTTGTGGGGAGCGCAGACCCAGCGTGCGGTGCAGAACTTTCCGGTGTCCGGGCAGCCGATGCCACGCGGCTTCATCCGCGCGCTGGGCCTGATCAAGGCCGCCGCGGCCGGGGTCAACGCCGACCTGGACCTGCTGCCGAAGGCGGTCGCGAAGGCGATCCAGGCCGCGGCGCTGGAGGTGGCCGACGGCCGCCACGACGCGCACTTCCCGATCGACATCTACCAGACCGGGTCCGGCACCTCGTCGAACATGAACGCCAACGAGGTCATTGCCACGCTGGCCAACCGCGCCGCCAAGGGCGAGGGCAAGAACGGCAGCAAGACACGGCCGGCGGTGCATCCCAACGACCACGTCAACCTCGGCCAGAGTTCCAACGACGTGGTCCCCACCGCGATCCGCGTCGCTGCGTTGCTCGCGGCGCGCGAGCATCTGCTGCCGTCGCTCAAGCACCTGCGCAAGACGATCGACAAGCGCGCCAAGCAGTTGCAGGGTGTGGTCAAGACCGGGCGCACCCATCTGATGGACGCGATGCCGCTGACCTTCGGCCAGGAGTTCGGTGCCTGGTCGGCGCAGCTGGTGTCGGCGCAGGCGCGCATCGACGACAGCCTCAAGCGCCTGCGCCGGCTGCCGCTGGGCGGCACCGCCATCGGCACCGGCATCAACGCCGATCCGCGCTTCGGCGGCAAGGTCGCCAAGGCGTTGTCGGCGCTGACCGACCATACCTTCGAGAGCGCCGAGAACAAGTTCGAGGGCCTGGCCGCGCAGGACGATGCGGTGGAACTGTCCGGCCAGCTCAACGCGCTGGCGGTGGCGCTGATCAAGATCGCCAACGACCTGCGCTGGATGAACGCCGGGCCGCTGGCCGGCCTCGGCGAGATCGAGTTGCCTGCGCTGCAGCCGGGCAGCTCGATCATGCCGGGCAAGGTCAATCCGGTGATTCCCGAAGCCACGGTGATGGCCTGCGCGCAGGTCATCGGCCACCACACCGCGATCACCGTGGCCGGGCAGACCGGCAACTTCCAGTTGAACGTGACCCTGCCGCTGATCGCGGCGAACCTGCTGGACTCGATCCAGTTGCTGGGCAACGTGTCGGTGCTGCTGGCCGATTCGGCGATCGCCGGCCTCAAGGTGCGCGAGGAGCGGGTACGCGAGGCGCTGAACCGCAATCCGATCCTGGTGACCGCGCTGAATCCGATCATCGGCTACGAGAAGGCCGCGGCGATCGCCAAGCGTGCCTACAAGGAGAACCGGCCGGTGCTGGAGGTGGCCAGGGAGGACAGCGGCCTCGGCGAGGACGAACTGCGCCGGCTGCTGGACCCTGCCGCACTGACCGAGGGCGGCATCCATGCCGGCGCGGGGGGCGGCGGCTGAGCCATCACGGAGCGCATGCTGGCGGTTGAATGTGGCAGCAGTCGGGACTGAAGTCCCTCCCACATCGCGCCCAGACACCTCATCGCAAGCTGCGTAGGAGCAGCTTCAGCCGCGACGGGCCTTCCCGGTAAAGCCCATCGCGGCTGAAGCCGCTCCTAAAGGAAGGGACCAACTCTTACTGAGGGCTCTCATGCCGGCGCCCGCGCGCCGGCACGTCTCAGCGGCGTTCGGCCTGCAGGTTGCCGAAACTGTCGCGATACGGCTGCAACGAGGGAATGTCGCGCAGCACGGCCGTCTGCGCTTCGGTGATCTCCGGGGTCGGCGCGAAGCCCACCGAGCGCATGTTCGGGTCCGGCGCCGCGGTCTCCAGGGTGCGCTGGCGCTGCATCTGCAGGTGCATGAACAACTGCTGCAGTTCGGTGCGCTGCGCGGCGGGCAGCGGCAGTTCGATGTCGTCGATGCGCAGGCTGCCGTCGGGCCCGATGGTGGCATTGGCGGCCGGGGCGCGGCGCAGCATCACGTTCATGCTGTCCACCGCCACCCGCGGCTTGCTGCGCTCGGCGCGCGAGGAGGTGGTCTCGCCGCCGCGTCCGCCGCAGGCGGCGAGCAGCAGGCATAACGACAGCAGCGAGAACCAGGCGAACAGCGTCTTCTTCATGGAGGCGATGCAGTGGGGGAGTGCGGGCATTCTAGAACGTGCGGCGGCTGCGGTCGTGGCGAGGCGCGCTGGCCGCGCATCAGCGGCGTGAGGTCGAAGCGGACTGCATGGCGCGCGCGAGCACGCTGAACATCCGTTCGTCGGTGGATTGCGCGACGTTGAAACGCAGGAAATCGCCTGCGCTCAACGACTGGCTGAAGGCATTGCCCGGCGCCAGCACCACGCCTTCCTGCAGGCAGGCGTGCGCGATCGCTGCGGCCTCCATGCCCGCGGGCAGCCTGCACCAAAGGAACAGGCCGGCCCGCGGAATCAGCCAGGGTCGGATGCCGAGACCCTGGAGTCGCTCTACCGTCCTGGCCATCTGCTCCGCCAGGCGCCGCCGCAAGGTCTCCAGATGCCGGCGGTAGCCGCTGTCGGTCAGGGCGATCCGCACGGCCTCGGCCGCCAGCCGGCCGCCGCCGAAGCTGGTGGCGATCTTCAGGTCGGCGAGGCTTTCGATCCAGTCGCCACGTGCGGCGATGTAGCCGCAACGCAGCGACGCCGACACCGTCTTGGAAAAGCTGCCGATCTGGATGACCCGCGCCAGACCGTCGAAGGCCGCCAGCCGCGGGGCGGGGCTGGTCTCGATGTCGGCGAAGATGTCGTCCTCGACGATCACCAGGTCCGAGCCCTCGGCCAGGAGCAGCAGCCGGTGCGCCGTCGCCGCGGACAGGGTCGCGCCGGTGGGGTTGTGGATCCCCGAATTGGTGATGTACAGCCGCGGCGCATGCGCCCGCAGCGCCGCTTCGAAGTGCGCCACGTCCGGTCCGTTCGGCGTATAGGGCACGCCCACGACCTGCACGCGATGCGCCTTGAGCAAGGCATGGAAATTGAAGTAGCACGGGTCGTCGACCAGCACCGTGTCGCCGGGCGAGAGCAGGAAACGGCCGATCAGGTCGATCGCATGCGTGCCCGATTCGGCGAGCAGGATCTGTTCGGGCGGCGCCTGCACGCCATTGCCCGCCAGCCGTCGCGACAGGAACTGGCGCAAGCCGGGGTGGCCCAGGGGCGTGGCGTACTCGGTCAGTTCCTGCGTGTCGGCGCGCGCCAGCGTGCGCAGTGCGCGACGCATGCCCGCGCCGTACAGCCATTCGGGTGGCAGCCAGCCGCAGCCGGGCTTGAGCATGCGCGCATCCGCTTCCAGCGACTGCCGCGATACCCACAGCGGATCGATCTGCCGGTCGAGCTTCGGGCCGAGTTGCGCCAGCGCCAGTGGGGCCACCGACCCGGCCACATAGAAGCCCGACCCTGGGCGTGCCGCGATCGCGCCCTCGGCCGCCAGCCGCTCGTAGGCTTCCACCACCGTCGACACCGACACCCGCAGCGCGCGCGCCTGCGCGCGCACGGAGGGCAGGCGCGCTCCCGGCAGGCTGGTGCGGTTGGCGATGCGGGCGCGGATGTCGGCCATCACCGCATCGATGCGCGTGCCGGGTGCTACGGGTCTGTCCACTGTCGTCAGCTGTACTGGGTCTTGAGCCATAACAGTACTGCGAAACCGTATTGGATCGTATCTGGCCGTGTCGGTCCCACGAGGCGTCTACTGCAACGGCGATGCAGAAGGAGACGCGCATGGAAAAAACCACCGGTGGCTGGATCAATGGATGTATCGGCGTGATGATTTTTGCGGGGTCGTTGCCCGCAACGCGCGTCGCGGTCGCCGATTTCTCCCCCGTGTTCCTGACCTGCGCCCGCGCCAGCATTGCCGCCGCGCTGGGGCTGGCGCTCCTGCTCGGGTTTCGGCAACCGCGTCCGCGCCGCGCCGAACTCCCCGCCCTGGCGATGACGGCGCTGGGGGTCGTGGCCGGATTTCCCCTGCTGACCGCACTGGCGCTGCAGCATGTGACCTCGGCGCATTCCATCGTGTTCGTGGGCCTGCTGCCGTTGTGCACCGCCGTCTTCGCCGTGTTGCGCGCCGGCGAACGCCCGCGTCCACCGTTCTGGGTGTTCTCGCTGGCCGGTGCCTGCAGCGTCGTCGGCTATGCGGCGATCGGCGGGATCGACGCCTCGTGGCAGGGCGATCTGCTGATGCTGGCCGCGGTGGTGCTGTGTGGGCTGGGCTATGCGGAGGGCGCGCGCCTGTCGCGCACGCTGGGCGGATGGCAGGTCATCTGTTGGGCGCTGGTGCTGTCGCTGCCGCTGATGGTGTCCCTGGCCTTGCTGACGCAGCCCGCGTCGTTCGGCACCGTGCGCATGCCGGCATGGCTTGGCCTGGGCTATGTCTCGCTGTTCAGCATGTTGATCGGCTTCGTGTTCTGGTACCGCGGCCTGGCGCAAGGCGGGATCGCGGCGGTCGGGCAACTGCAGTTGTTCCAGCCCTTCATCGGCTTGGGCCTGGCCGCGCTGCTGCTGCACGAAACCGTGAGCTGGAGGATGCTGGCGGTGACCCTGGTCGCGATGGTCTGCGTGGCCGGCGCGAAACACTACGCCCGCTGAGACCGCGACCCGCCCGGCAGGCGTTTGCACGACTGCGGGGTGGAGCGCGGACTCAGCGGGCGCTCGTGGACGATGGTCGCGGCAGCGTGGCTGCCGCCGATTACGCGGCCGAGTGCTTGCAGTCGCTGACGTCGCTGTCGTCGAGGGTGGAGTAGGGGCGGAACGCCGGCACCTTCTGCATCAGCGCATCCTGCGCGGCGCGCAGCGCGGCGACCTGGTCGCAGATCTTCAGTGCCGCCTGCTTGATCTTGTCGGCCTGTGCCTCGACCTGCGCGCCGATGTGCTCGGTGTCGCCGCTGAGCACGCCGCTGATGGCATCGCCGGCCGCCTTCACGCCGAGTGCCGCGCCGGCCTTGCCGACTTCCACACCCTGCTTGCCGACCGCCTCGATCTGGCTGCGGTAGGCCAGCAACAGGCGCTGCTGCTCGGCGTCCAGCGCGACCGGCTTGCCGTCGATCAGCAGCTTGCCGTCGCGGGTGATGGTGGCCGGCGGCTGGCCATCGGCCTTCAGGGTGAGGTCGCCGTTGAGGAAGGTCAGGCTTTGCGCGCCGCCGTGATCGACCACGACGCGGTCGTCCGACGAGGCCGAGCGCTGGCAGGCGCTGAGCGAGAACAGCACGGCCAGGGCGACGCCGGCCAGGGACAGGGAACGGTACTGCATGGGCGCGTCCTCGTGTGGATGTTGAAGGAGAATCGGGCGGCAGGATCAGCGCGGCTTGGGCAGGTTGACGCTGCCACGCACGCCGCGGTGGGTGACGTCGCCGCTGCCGACCTTCTGCACGCTCAGGTTGCCGCCGACGGTGCCGACATCCAGGTCGCCGGAGCCCACGGTCTGTACCGCGACATTGCCGGTGACGTCGCGCAGTTGCACGTCGCCGGAGCCGACGCTGTCGACCTGCACGCTGCCGCGCACGCCGTGCACGGTCAGGTCGCCGGAGCCGACGGTGCCGACCTTGACGTCGCCGCCGACCTGGTCGGCCTTGACGTCGCCCGAGCCCAGCGTCGGCAGGGCCACGCTGCCGACATTGCGCAGTTCGATGTCGCCGGAGCCGACCGTGGCGCTGACCGCGCCGCGAATGTTCTGCGCGTGCAGGTCGCCGGAGCCGACCTTGGCGTCGAGCGAGGCCACGCCGCTGATCTCGGCGTCGCCGGAGCCCAGTTGCAGCTGCACTGGCAGGTTGGCGGGGATGCTGCCGGCCACGTTGAGGTAGGCGTAGCGGTTGCCGACGCTGATGCCGTGGATCTTGCCCTCGTGCTTCAGCGTCACCACCAGGGTGTCGCCGTCGTGGCGCTGGCGCAGGGTCAGCTCCTTGAGCATGTCGGCGTCGGAGGCGCAGGCACGGCCGCGCAGAGTGGAGTCGCCGCTGGCGCCGCTGAGCTTGAGGTCGTTCTGCTGCACGTCCAGCAGCACCGACTTGACCCCGGTCAGATCCAGCTTCAGTTCGCGCGGTTCGGAATACTTGCAGTCGTCGGCCATGGCGACGGCCGGCAGCGACAGCAGGGCACACAGGGCGAGGGTCTTGCGCATCGGAAAACTCCTTGCGGAAAAGGGAAGAGAGACGGAGGTGCGATCAGGCTTCGTCGCGCCAGCGGCGCACATAGATCGCGGCGACGATGAAGGCCACGCCGACCGCGGCGCCGATCCAGATGTCGGGGTCGCGGAACAGCACCCAGCTGTCGCCGAGATGGATCGCATTGACCAGATCCTGCGGACCGCTGATGTGGGTCGCGGCCACCTGCTCGTTCAGCACCGGACCCCAGCTGCCGGGCAGCACGCTGAGCAGGCCGCGGTAGACCACGGTGTACCAGATCAGGTTGTGGTTGACATCGAGCATCGGCAGGATGCCCATCATGCTGGCCATCACGCAGCCCAGGATCGGGATCAGCACCGCCCACAGGAACGGCTTGCTGCGCGCCCAGGCCGAGCACAGCATCAGCCAGCCGATCGCCGGCAGCGACCACAGCACCTGCACCGGCAGCGCGGCCAGGACCATGCCGATGATGCGCAGCGGGTGCGATTCGGTGAAGACCGCGGTGCTCTGCGGGATGCCGTTGACCGACAGGGTCAGGGCGGTGACCACCCACAGCGCCAGGCCGATCAGCAGGCCGATGCCGATCGCCAGAAGCGGCGCCAGCAACAGCGCCCAGGCGGCCTTGGACAGCACGGTGCCGGTGTCCGACAGCGGCAGCGACTTCCAGAACAGCACGCTGCGGTCGCGGCGGTCGTCGTACAGCGCGCCCAGCGCGTAGAAGAACACCACGAAGCCGACCACGATGCAGGCCAGGATCACCCCGGCGAGCATGGTGCCGTCGCCGACCGCGCCGATGATCTGGTGGGCGTTGTTGACCTGGCCTTCCCATTGCACATCGTTCAGACGTACGCCGCCGCCGTGGTTGCGGCCGGCGATGCTGCCGATGATCGACAGCACCGTGTACAGGGTGGCGACGATGCCGCCGGTGATGACCGGGGCCCACAGGAAACCGCCGCGGTGTTCCCAGAACTCGCGCTTGAGCAGCCACTTGAAGGTGGACACGGGAGAGATCGATTTGGCGGGAGCGTTCATGCGTAGGTGCCCTTCATGATGGCGACGAACAGGTCGGCCAGGCCGGGGGTGCGGGTTTCGCCGAGCGCGGCCAGCTGCGCCTGCGGCACGCCGTCATACAGGAATACCGACTTGCCGAACGGCAGGCCGCGTTCGTCGATCGGCTGCAGCGCGCGCGCCGCCTCGATGCGCTCGGCCGGCACCAGCAGTTCGGTGTAGCGGGTGGCCATGTGCTCCATGTCGGCGCTGAGCACGATGCGGCCGTCGCGGATGAACAGCACGTCGGTGAGGATGTGCTCGATCTCCTCCACCTGGTGGGTGGTGATGACGATGGTCTTCTGTTCGTCGAAGTAGTCTTCCAGCAGGCGCTGGTAGAACTCCTTGCGGTACAGGATGTCCAGGCCCAGGGTCGGCTCGTCCAGCACCAGCAGGCGCGCGTCGATCGCCATCACCAGGGCCAGGTGCAGCTGCACGATCATGCCCTTGGACATCTCGCGCACCCGCAGCTTGGGCGAGAGCTTGGTGTTGGCCAGAAAGCGCTCGCACTTGGCGCGATCGAAGCGCGGATGCACGCCGGCGACGAAGTCGATCGCCTCGCTCACCCGCATCCAGCGCGGCAGCACCGCCACGTCAGCGATGAAGCACACTTCGTTCATCAGCGCGTCGCGCTGCTTGCGCGGGTCCATGCCCAGCACGCGCAGTTCGCCTTCCACGGCGGTCAGGCCCAGCACCGCCTTCAGCGCGGTGGTCTTGCCGGCGCCGTTGGGGCCGATCAGGCCGACGATGCGGCCCGGCGCGATGGCGAAGGACGCATCGGCCAGCGCCGGCTTGTTGTTGTAGGTCTTGCGCAACCCCTGCGCGTAGACGACGGATTCGGATGCGGCGACAGCGGCAGTCATGGCGTTTTCCCCGGTGGCAACAAGTCTTGCAGTGTCAGGCCCAGGCGCTGGATGCGTTCCAGCACCAGAGGCCACTCTTCGTTGAGGAAGCGCTCGCGCTCGCTGCCGCGCAGCTTCTGCGCCGCTTCCTCGGTCATGAACATGCCCAGCCCGCGACGCTTCTCGACCAGGGCCTCGTCGGCCAGTTCCTGGTAGGCGCGCGAGACGGTGATCGGGTTGAGCTGGTACTCGGCGGCCACCTGGCGCACCGAGGGCAGGGCATCGCCGGGCTTGAGGATGCCGTCGAGCATCATCGCGATGACGCGCTCCTTCAGCTGGCGGTAGATCGGAGCGCCGTCGCTCCATTGGATATCGCTCATGGTCAGCTCCGTGGGCGCAGGGTGCGCGCGAAGGAGAAATAAGGCACGGACAGCGAAGCCCGCAGACGCCGCACCGCCGGGACGGTAGAAGGTGCGGCGCCGGCGGCGCTGTCGTCGTGCGGCGTGCTGGCGCCATAATCCAGCGGCCGTCCCTGGTGGCGTTGGGCGCCGATCCAGCTCGCGCAGAGCAGGGTGCCGACGATGACCAGGGCCGGAAGACTGCGCTGGAGGCGTTTTAGATTCATCGTGGGACCTGCTCTGGGTGAGTGGTGTTGTATTTAACTATAACACCGTTACACGGCATGTCAACACGCTGCGGACCCAACTTCCGACCTGGTCGCGTGCCACTTCCTTCTTCTTCTCGACGGTGCCCCATGAAACTTCACAAGCGTCTGTTTTTCCTCGCGATCCTGGCTGCTGCCGGCACCGTCGGCAGTGCCTGGGCCGGCTCCCTGCTGGACCGGGACTACCGCCCGCTGGCCGGCAAGGAGAAGGTGAACCTGAACAAGACCTACGGCGGCAAGGTGCTGCTGGTGGTCAACACCGCCAGCAAGTGCGGCTACACCCCGCAGTACGACGGCCTGGAGAAGCTGCAGCAGCAGTACGCGGCGCAGGGCTTCAGCGTGCTCGGCTTCCCGTCCAACGACTTCAAGGGCCAGGAGCCCGGATCGGAGAAGCAGATCCAGGAATTCTGCACGCTCACCTACGGGGTGAAGTTCCCGATGTTCGAGAAGGTGCACGTGATCGGCGACGAGGCGACGCCCCTGTACAAGCAACTGACCCAGGCCACCGGCGTGGCGCCGGGCTGGAATTTCCACAAGTATCTGATCGCGCGCGATGGGCGCGTGGTCGCGCAATTCCCGAGCAAGGTCACGCCGGACGATCCGGCCTTGCGCAGTGCCATCGAACGCGAACTGAAAGCGCAGCCGGCGTCGCACTGAAAGCGGGTCAACATCTCGGCCGCGCATGCGACAATGCCGGCCTCTGTCTGCGCCAGTTCGGCGCGTCCAGTTCACAGTTCACTTCCAGGGAAAGTAGCGAATGAAGATGGGAATGCGCGGCGCCGTGGCGTCGCTGGTGGTGGGGATGGCGATGGTCGCCGGTCACGCGTCCGCGCAGGCGCCGGCGGCCGGCGGCACGGCGACGACGCTGAGCACGGAGAAGCAGAAGGTCAGCTACGCGATCGGCATGGATGTGGCGCGTTCGTTCGAGCCCATCGCCCAGGACATCGACGTGGACGCGATGCAGCGCGCGATCGAGAACGCCTTCAAGCAGGGCAAGCCGCTGCTGTCCGATGAACAGACCCAGACCACCGATACCGCGCTGCGCACGCAGCTGGCCGCGCGCAACGGCCAGCCGGTGCCGGGCATGGCGCCGGGCACGCAGCCGCCGCCGGTGTCCAAGGAGAACGTGGGCCTGATGCTGGGCGACCGTGCGGTCGGTCCGTCGCTGGCGCGGATCCAGAACGACATCGATCTGCCGACGCTGATGGGCGCGGTGCGCACGGTGTTCGCCAAGGGCCAGACCGCGATGACCCAGGAGCAGGCGATGGCCACGCTGCAGGCCTTCGGTGCGTCCAAGCAGGCCGCGGTGGCGACCAAGAACAAGCAGGAAGGCAATGCCTTCCTGGCGCAGAACAAGAACCAGAAGGGCGTGATCACCACCCCGTCCGGCCTGCAGTACATGGTGCTTCGCGAAGGCAGCGGCGCGCGGCCCACGTCCAGCAGCAAGGTGCGAGTGAACTACGAGGGCAAGCTGCTCGACGGCACCGTCTTCGACAGCTCCTACAAGAACGGCCAGCCGGCCGAGTTCGCGCTGAACCAGGTCGTGCCGGGTTGGAGCGAGGGCGTGGCGCTGATGCCGGTGGGGTCCAAGTACCGCTTCTGGATTCCGTCCAATCTGGGCTACGGCCCGCAGGGAATGCCGGGCAGCCCGATCGGCCCGGATGCGATGTTGACCTTCGACGTGGAACTTTTGAACATCCTTCAATAACCGAAAGGAGATTACATGCGCGTAGCGATATTCGGCACCGGCTATGTCGGGCTCGTCACCGGAACCTGTCTGGCCGAAGTCGGCCACCATGTGGTGTGCGTAGACATCGACCAGGCCAAGGTGGATGGGCTCAACAAGGGCGTGGTCCCGATTTACGAGCCTGGCCTCTCGCCGATGGTCAAGGCCAATCACGCCGCACGGAGGCTGTTCTTCACCACCGATGCGGCCAGCGCCATCGCGCATGGGGATATCGTGTTCATCGCCGTCGGCACGCCGCCGGACGAGGACGGTAGCGCAGATCTGCAGTACGTGCTGGCGGTGGCTCGCACCATCGGCCAGCACATCCAGGGGCCGACCATCGTCGTCAACAAGTCGACGGTGCCGGTCGGCACCGCCGACAAGGTGCGCGCGGCGATCGCCGCCGAGCTGGAAGCGCGCGGCGAGGCGATCGAGTTCGACGTGGTCTCCAACCCGGAGTTCCTGAAGGAGGGCGATGCCGTCGCCGATTGCATGCGCCCGGACCGCATCGTCATCGGTAGCAGCAAGCCCGGCTCGGCCGCGCGCCTGCGTCGTCTGTACGCGCCGTTCAACCGCAACCACGACCGCATCGTGGAGATGGACGTGCGCTCGGCCGAACTGACCAAGTACGCGGCCAACGCGATGCTGGCGACCAAGATCAGTTTCATGAACGAGATCGCCAACATCGCCGAGCGGGTCGGTGCCGACGTGGAGAAGGTGCGCCAAGGCATCGGCTCGGATCCGCGCATCGGTTGGCACTTCATCTACCCGGGGGCCGGCTACGGCGGCTCGTGCTTCCCCAAGGACGTGCAGGCGCTGGCGCGCACCGCGCAGCAGGTCGGGCATGCGCCCCGGCTGCTGGATGCGGTGGAAGCGGTCAACGAGGCGCAGAAGGGCCATCTGTACGAGCTGATCCAGCGCCACTACGGTGCGGCGCAGTCGCTGAAGGGCAAGACCTTCGCGGTGTGGGGCCTGGCCTTCAAGCCCAACACCGACGACATGCGTGCCGCCTCCAGCCGCCGCCTGCTGGCGCAACTGTGGGAGGCGGGCGCGACGGTGCGTGCCTACGATCCGGAGGCGACCGACGAGGCCAAGCGCATCTTCGGCGAACGCGCCGATCTGCATTTCTGCGACGATGCCTTCGACGCGCTGGAAGGCGCCGATGCGCTGGCGGTGGTCACCGAGTGGAAGCAGTTCCGCAGCCCCGACTTCACCCGCATGAAGGAGCTGATCGGCGATGCGGTGGTGTTCGACGGCCGCAATCTCTACGATCCGCAGGAAATCGAGAGCTTCGGCCTGGCGTATTACGGCATCGGCCGCGGACGTTCGATCCATGCAGCATGATTTTTCCACCCAGGATCGGTTGCTGGAAAACCGCCTGATCGAGCTGGAAACGCGCCTCTCCTTCCAGGAGCAGGCGCTGTCGGAAATGAGCGATGCCCTGGCCGAAGCGCGTATCGAAAGCCAGCGCAACGCCGAGTTGCTGCGTCACCTGCTCGAAGATCTGGGCAAGGTGCGCAGCACGCTCTACGCCGATCCGGCCGATGAACCGCCGCCGCCGCATTACTGATCCCCCGAACCGACCGATGCCGTCCCGATGAGCGATACCCTCCGCGAGCAATTGCTGGGCCTGGGCTTCAAGCCCGCGCCGAAACCCGAACGCAAAGCCCCGCCTGCCGCGCCGCGGCCGCAGGGACGGCCGGGCCAGCGCCCGGCACCGGCCGGGGCGCGCGGTGAGCGCGCT
>NZ_AQOJ01000044.1:0-10878 GCF_000364685.1 Xanthomonas sp. SHU 166 | reverse complement strand
GGCGCCGAGTCCGGCGCAGACCGCCGACAGCAATCCGCCGCCGCCGACCGAGCGCCGTCCGCAGACCTGGACCGGGCGCCCGCCCGGCGCGCTCGACACCGACACCGCGCCGGACAACAGCGGAATGGCCGCCGGCCCCGGCAGCCGCGGCAACCGCCACGACATGGACGCGGCCCAGCCCAGCCTGGAGGTCGGCGGCTACCTGGTCTATTACGACCTGGGCAGCGAGAGCCAGCTGCGCACTTGGCAGCAGCAGGGCATGAAAGAGATGTTCATCCTGCTGCCCGGCACCGAGTACCGCATGGTCTGCCCGCTGGAAATCGCGCTCACCCGCGGCTCCGGCAAGTGCCGCGCGTTGCCGCCGGACTCCCCGGAATTGAAGGACATCGGCGATGCCCGCCAGGTCATCACCATGCTGCAGGTCTACCACCAGGGCGAACTGGTCTGGCGCGGGCCGGGGCCGTATCGCTGAGTTGCTGTGAGCGGGCGATTGATGCGTCCGACCTCACTGCAGTCGGGACTGAAGTCCCTCCTACAAGGAGCGGCCCTCTGTCAGCACTCCAGGCAGCACTGACATCGCGGACAAGCGACCCGCCCCCCGTAGGAGCGGCTTCAGCCGCGACGCCTGAAGCTTCGGGCATATCCGACATCGCTGCCGTCGGGACTGAAGGACACTTCTAATAAGGCGTTATTGCCGCGGCGTGGATGATGTCGTGTCTCGATTGTAGGAGCGGCTTCAGCCGCGACGGGCATTCCCGGTAACGCCCGTCGCGGCTGAAGCCGCTCCTACAAATGGGCTTCGTCGTTGTTAGAGGTGCCGTGAAGTCCCTCGCACAACGAGCGACCAGTCTTCCGCACTGCCGCCAGCGCCAGCACTTGAACAAGGCACCAAGCGATACGCCGGCTGTAGGAGCGGTTTCAACCGCGACCCAGATGCGAAGCGAAACCTGCACAGCGCCACGCCCGAAGCAGCCACACCCCCGCACCCTCACGCCCGCTTTGCATTCGCCGCCCGCCCCGTTGCTAGAGTCGGCCCGCGCCGCCGCGGCCGCCTGTCCCCCGCTTTGCAGGTCTCGCCAAGCCCGGCGTCTTTCCTCCATTGAAGGAGTCTCGACATGCCCTGGAAATTCCCCCTCGCAACGCTCGCCCTCGCCGCCGTCGCCCTGCCCGCGCTGGCCCAGTCCGACCGGCAGGTGGTCGAGGACATGCTGACCCGCTCGGCCAACGTCTGCCCCGGCCACAGCACCGATCGCACGTCGCCGGCGGTGAAGGCCGTGCCGATGGGCGCGCTGCGGGTGATGCTCGATCGCGGCCTGGTGATGTGCCCCGATCGGCGCCTGGACGCCACCGCCCCGGCCGTGTTCTACGGCAGGCTCGGCGTGTTCGCCTGGAACCCCGAAGTCGCCGCCGGCTCCAGCGTGATCGTCAAGCAGATCGACGCCATGACCCGCAAGGACGAGTACCCGTCCGAAACCCTGGTATGGGACGCCAAGGGCACCGCGCTAAAGCAGCAAACGGTGCCCGCGTTCGAACCCAAGCCCGGCGCCACCGTGCTGTACCAAGTGCGCTGACCCCGTTCCGCTGGCCCGCGCACGGGTCGGCAAGATCGATCGCAGCCGGCGGCCCGCAAGGTCCGCCGGCTTTTTTATGCCGCGGTGCGAGTTCAACCGCGACCGCGCGCGGCGACAAACAAGACACACTGTGACGCGCACGACGTCGATGATGTCCTGCTCCTGTCCTTACGCCGCCCACGCGTTTCGTGGCGGCGGACAATATTCGGATCATCTGACGCGATTATCTCTTGCCACCCTACGATTATCTTGAAATCAAGATTATTGACTTCTGAAAAGTCCGCTTCAGAAACGTAGACAAATTCCCGTGACGTGCACGCAGCCGGCCGAAACAGCGGAATTCGGCTGGATTCGCGCGAAACCATGCGGATCTTTCATCCTTTCCTCGTCGCCACTGTGGCGCAGCGCACGCCGCAGCATCGATGGATCTCGGCATTTTCCGACGCGATGTGTCGTGAAATTCCATCAGGCGCGATGCGAATCAATACCGCAGCTAAATATTATCTCGTCGTGTCGCAAAAATAATGCAGACGACATAGTAGCGTTTGCGCCCTCCCCCACCCCCCGGGCGACCGGGATTCGACACGAGGATGTTTCCATGGCCACACAGCGGAATCGGCTGGCGCTGCGCGCACTTTCCCTCATCGGCATCGCGGGCGCGTTGTTGCCCATCGCCGCCACGGCGGCACCGGCGCGCGGCACCGTGCTCAAGAGCAATGTCCTGACCAGCTACACCCGTCAGGCGATCGCCACGCTGCTGGCCAACGACCAATCCCCCGACCAGGCCAAGTGCGACGTGCGCGTGGCCGAGTTCACCTACGCCACCATCGGCGTCGATGGCGAACCCACCACGGCGTCGGCGGCGCTGCTGGTGCCGGGCGGCAGCCAGTGCCCCGGTCCGTTCCCGCTGGTGAGCTACAGCCAGGGCACCGAGTCGCAACGCCGCGCCGAGCAGGCCAAGGAGATCCGCGACGACAAGGGCGACGACACCATGGTCACCCACCTCGCCACCCAGGGCTACGTGGTGGTGAGCAGCGACTACCTCGGCATCGGCCAGTCCACCTACGCGTTCCACCCCTACCTGCACGCCGCGTCCGAGGCCAGTTCCACCATCGATGCGATGCGCGCCGCGCGCCAGGTGCTGCAACGGCTCAACACCCCGCTGTCGGGCAAGGTCATGCTGACCGGCTTCTCGCAGGGCGGGCATGCCGCCATGGCCACCCAGCGCGAGATCGAAGCGCACCTGTCCAACGAGTTCAACCTGGTCGCCAGCGCGCCGATTTCCGGCCCGTATGCGCTCAGCCAGACCTTCCGCGACAGCTGGAGCGGCCGCAACGCCGTGGGCGAGAACACCTTCGGCATCGTCCTGGCCAGCTACGCCATCGTCGGCATGCAGCACACCTACAAGAACCTCTACCTCGACCCGTCGCAGGTGTTCCAGGATCCGTGGGCGAAGAAAGTGGAGAAGCTGTTCCCCGGCAACCAGAGCCTGACCGACCTGGTGCTCGGCGACACCCTGCCGGGCGTGGACAAGATCCGCCAGTACTTCCAGCCCGGTTTCTACAAGGACTTCGCCAGCAACGCCAACGACCCGTTCCTGCGCGACCTGGAGCGCAACGACCTGCTCGACTGGGCGCCGCGCACCCCGACCCTGCTGTGCGGCTCTGACAACGACGCCACCGTGCCGCTGAAGAACGCCACCACCGCCGTCGCCGCGTTCAAGGCACGCGGCAGCAACCAGGCGACCGTGCTCGACCTGGGCACCGGCAAGCCCAGCGACAACAGCGCGCTGGAACACTTGTTCACCGAAGACGCCTGCACCATCGCCGTGCGCCAGCAACTGTTCGACAGGCTCCGCTGAGGTCGCGGCGGGCGACAACGCAGGCGCACTCCTCCCCCGGCGCCTGCGATCGTCCGTCCCGCTGGCTGCCACGCCTGGGCGCAGGCGTGGCGGCGTTTTCTGTGTGGTGAGAACGCTGCGCGCTGCTGGCAACGATGGGGAGCGCGCGTTATGCGTCGCTGCGCGACAGCGGATAAGCGCGAGTTGGCGACAGCGTCGGGACGACAGCAGAGCAGCGTGGCGACGCCGACAGCGGCATTCGCAGGCCGGCATACAGTCCCACGCGTGCACATCATCCCGCGCCGAGACCGGCTCCACGCTGCAACATCGACACCTGCTTTCGTCGGCGCCGCGCCTCAACAATGACGCGGCCAACGCCATACACCGACAACGGCACCACCCAACTGGCCCACAACAGCAGCGCGATCAAGCCCGGCGACGGCGTCAGGCCCAGGCTGATCGCCGACGGCAACGCCAAGCGGAACACCACCGGCGCCAGCGTCGCCAGATAGGCCCGCACCATCCAGCGCTGGTGCCGCAGCACCTGCCCACGCCAGATCGCCACCAACCCGACCGACCCGGTGACCAGCCACGCCAGCGCCGTGGCCGCGAACGCCACCCGGATCGAAAGCGGCGCCGGCGAGGTCGCAATCAGCCCGACCACTCCGATCATCGCCACCACCATCCCCACGAAATACAGTCGCCCGACACAGCGATGCAGCCACGGCCAGCGCCGCCACCGCTGCGTCGCGAACTGCAGCGCCCCCAGCAACAGGCCGACCGCCCCGCCACCGAGATGGCACCACAGCCACCCGCGGCGGGTCATGAACATCGCATAGGCCGGTGACTGCAGCGAGGCGTACTTCAGATAGACCGAGTGCACGAACTCGGCGGCGAACAGGGCCAGGGCGAGCCAGAGCAGCCACCAGGCCAGGCGTACGGCCGGGGCGGTACGCGGTGGCGCGATGTGATGGCGCGTCGGCTCGATGCTCATCTAGTGCCCCGCGTTGCGCCGGACCCTCGGCAGCGCGACGCTAGCACGCAAGTCTGGGCTACACGGAAGGCGGCGACGAGCGGTCGGCGGGCACGTCAGCAAGCACTGCGGCATGCGCCCCGTGGCGGATCAACGCCGGCGACTCAGGGCCGGACACGAAATCGACCCTTCTGCCGATATAGCGGAGTGCGTCTCGATTTGTAGACGACACAGTTAACAATACAGACATCGCCCGCGCACAGGACTATGGTCGATCCAGGGACGGGGGTCGCATGGGACGCAGACGGGGAAAGACAGGATTCGACGCACTGGCGGCGCTGCCGTGGCCGGTGGGAGTCATGGCCGGCATCGCCGGCTTCCTCGCCATGCGCGACGGGCATCCCCTGGTGGTTCTCCCGCCACGACAGTGCGCTGTCGCAGGCCATCGCCCAGCAATCAGAAGGCGCATTCGCTCCCCTGGCATGGATCCTTTTGCTGCTCTGCTGGATCGCGGCGCTCGCCTCGTTCTCAAGGCGCGGCATCGCCGCCGCCTGCTGGATACCCGCACTACCCTCGAAAGCCTGGCCGCCGGCGGCTGGCGCCAATTCGAACTCCTGGTCGGCGAAGCCTTCCGCCGGCAGGGCTACGCGGTAGAAGAAACCGGCCTCGGCGGCGCCGACGGCGGCATCGACCTGATCCTGCGCAAGGACGGCCGCCGCACGCTGGTGCAATGCAAGCATTAGACCATGCTTTCCAAATCACTATCCGTCAGCCAAGTGCACGTAGTGCGAAAGTTTTTGTGACAGCGAATCAATAAGTGTAGTAATGAAAAATTTATAGAATAATTAATTGTCTGCGGAGAATTAATTAAAATCATGAAACTCTAACTTATATTTTATAATTACAAGGATATTTATGTCAGGAGAGAGCCTAGGTGTACTTATGACGGGAGCCGCAGTGAAGGGGGCCACGTCAGCTGCAGTTAAGAACTTCATAGACAATGTAATTACTCCATATTTACGAGGAATGAAGTCAAAAAAATCCGAGGCTTCTATTAAAAAACGTTTATCTAAATATGTAAAAATAATTGAGTTCAAAACAAGGTACGTTTCAACATTTGCGAACACCGGTGGAGTTCTCGCATTTGAAGAAATGTACGAACCACTTACCCTTGAGGCCACCAGTCATCGTTTTTCTTTACAAGTCACAGGGTATCCAACCGCTCTATTTCAAAAGAATAGATGCATTGCTATTACTGACGATGCTGGAATGGGAAAATCCACGCTTGCGAAACACATCGTTAGAAAATCAATAATAGAAGAAAAAGGTATACCGCTATTGATAGAACTGCGGAGAATTAGATCTAGCCACAGTATCCTGCAGTGTCTTTGCGAAGAGCTTGCAGAATCCATCGAAGGAACTCCAGAAGCAGACGCCTTAATTGATCTATTCCACAGCGGGAACTTTATATTTGTGCTTGATGGATTTGATGAAGTCGAGGAAAGCCTACGTCCGAAACTAGTAACAGAGATTAACGATATCTCGGCGCGGTTTCAATTTTGTTATTTTATTCTTACGTCACGCCCGGAGTATTCAATTTCACTTTTTCCTGAATTTTTTCAGGTTAGCATAAGGAAACTTGGTCGTGAACAGGCGTACTCTTTAATAAGAAGATATGACGCAGGGCGAGGCTTGGATAAACTACTAATTCCTAGGATTGACGAGGCAAATGTTGGAGATTTTTTGGGTAATCCGCTTTTGGTCACACTCCTTTATCGCGCTTTTGATCACCGCAACTCGGTTCCGCCAAAAAGAACTATTTTCTTCAGGCAAGTTTACGATGCTCTATTCCAGGATCACGATCTAGCTAAGGGTGACGCGTATTCTCGATCCAAGGAGTGCGGGCTAGACTCCGAGGATTTTCACAAGTTGTTGAGATCACTTGGGTTCGAAACGTTCAGATCAGGACGTGTTTCTTATAGCGCCGAAGAGTTGCTGGCTTTTATAAAAAAGGCGCTTGCTAGAGCCGACATTAAGGTAGACTGCAAAAGAGTTCTTCAGGACATCTTAAAAGCTGTCCCACTTTTTCAAAGAGATGGGCTTGAAATTAAGTGGGCACACAAGTCGTTCCAGGAGTATTTTGCGTCCCAATATATACTTACAGATACTGCAAATTTGCGCGACGACCTGATTAAAAAAATGTTCTCCAGCACCGAGGCAGAAAAATACAGAGAAATATTCAGATTTTTTGGAGAATTTGATCTTGGGCTGATGCGCACTTTATGCATATCCCCTCTTCTCTCTTCGATCAGCGAAATAGCTGGCGTAGAAGGAAAATTTGAACTTGCGTCAATATTTTGTGCCGTTGATATTTACTACATAGCAAATGTCACAAAAAAACATGAATTCAAATCAGCAAAATCATTAGTTCTGGAAAGATTTGGCATTGATATTGCTGGGCGGCGCGCAATAATGTCCAAGGGTAAAAAAACATCATTTTTGATAGTTGCAGTATTAAAAGATTTTGGTATGAGATTTTTATTGATCTCAATAATTGACAAGAAAATGTTCCCCACCTACAAAAGAGAAGACAGGGCTATAAGCATCCAAAAATGGCCGGAAATACTTGGAAGTTCAGACTGCCACGTTAATGACACAATGCCAAATTTTATCGATTTCCTAAAGAAGATCGGTTCTATAAAGTATGTAGAAGCAGCAGCCGCGCTGCACAGCATTAGTAAAGACGTGGTAGATGAACTTGCGGAATCAAAGAATCGTAGAGAGCTGTCGCTTGCGCGTTCAGTCCTTGACGACTTTTGAAGTCTCAGTCTAGGAACCGCTCGATCCGCTTAGGCAGATCACCAAGCTAACGATGAACCTCTTCCAGTTTATAATCCGCCTGCAGACCCAGCCAAAAGCGTTCGGTCTTGCCCAGCGCCGCGGCAAAGCGCACAGCGTGTCGGCTGTGATGCAGCGCTTGCCCAGCACGACTTTGTTGATGCGGCGCGGCGGCAAGTCGGTGTCGCGAACAAATGAGTTTTGGCTGATGCCTGCGGGACGAGAAGCTAGCGCGCCGGAAACATGAGTCGGAATACACTATAGGTGCATCCTCACCCGCCGCTCCACAGTCCAGCGAAATCAAACGAAAGCTGCCGATGGTGGCGGATGGAGAGCAGATACACAGTGGCGGATGCCTCTACCGCCGTGTACAGCATCAAGTAGTCGCCGTGCAGGTAGATGCGCAACGCATCCGGCGCTCCCGCCGGCAATGCGGCCAGTTGCGCCAGCGCCTCGGCCGATTGCGGTGGGGTGTCCAGGTAGGGCCAGCCGATGCGCGGGAAGCGCCGCAGGTTCGGGATCACGGCCGCCCGCGATTCGGCGAGCAGGTCACCGAAGGCCGCAGCGGCATCGGCGTCCAGCAGGAGAGGAGAAACAGGGGTCAGAGTGCACTTTTTTACCAGCCTGACCTTGTCCAAAGGGGGCCGACCCATCGGACGATGCCTGAAGCTGCTGTAGGAGAAGTGCACTCTGACCCCGGTTTTCCCGCAGGTCCCATAATCTTGCC
The DNA here is from genome assembly GCF_000364685.1 of Xanthomonas sp. SHU 166. Lineage (NCBI taxonomy): Bacteria > Pseudomonadati > Pseudomonadota > Gammaproteobacteria > Lysobacterales > Lysobacteraceae > Xanthomonas > Xanthomonas sp. SHU 166. Next base: position 2,929 of record NZ_AQOJ01000044.1, on the reverse strand, counting down.
TCAAGCCGCCAATCGCTTGATCCTCGCCGGCAGATCGCCAAGCAGGCGATGCGCCTCTTCCAATTCGTAGTCCGCCTGCAGGCTCAGCCAGAAGCGTTCGGTCGTGCCCAGCGCCGCGGCCAGGCGTACGGCGGTGTCGGCGGTGATGCCGCGCTTGCCCAGCACGATTTCGTTGATGCGGCGCGGCGGCACGCCGGTGGCGCGGGCGAGCGCGTTCTGGCTGATGCCCAGCGGGACGAGGAACTCGTCGCGCAGCACCTCGCCGGGATGGATATTGGGCAGGGATGCCATAATGAGTTGCCTGAAATCAGTGGTAGTCGACGATGACGACCTCGGCGACATCGCCGTCGTGCCAGCGGAAGCAGATGCGCCATTGGTCGTTGATGCGGATGCTATGCTGACCACGCCGATCGCCTTTCAGCGCTTCCAGCCGATTAGCCGGCGGGACACGCAGATCCTCGAGACTGGCAGCGGCATTGAGCATGCGCAGCTTGCGTCGGGCGACCGGCTGGATATCGGCCGGCAGCCTGCGCGAGCGCTCACCACGCCAAATCTTTTCGGCTTCCTTGTCGATAAAGCTCCTGATCACACAGCCACTATGACGGCATTCGTCATATGACGCAACCCGTCATAGTGACAGGCACCGAACTCCACACTGCTCCAGCCTCGGCAGCACGCGGAATGGCGTGCGGAGGGCGGATTCGGGCCAACCGGCGCCCGGCGTGATCTCCTCCCCATTCTTGACCTCCCATACATCCAACTCATCGCATCCTCGCCCCGATTCCAACACCGGAGGCGGGGACATGACGAAGTGGATGGGAGCCGCGCTGGCCGCGGCGATGCTGGTGACCGGCTGCGCCCGGGTGGAGGGCGAGAAGTTCGTCGGCCACTGGGTCAACGTGGAGTCGAAGGACGACACGATCGACATCGAGCGCAACGGGGAGTCGTTCATGGTGCGCAACACCACCCCGCGCTTCTTCACCCGCAAGCCCAAGACCGAGAGCTACCCGGCCATCTACAAGGATGGCGTGCTACAGGTGACCAACGACGGCGAGACGGTGAACTTCGCCATCGACGAGGCCGATGGACACCTCAATACCGGCAGCGACGAGTACCAGCGGGTTCCGGCCAAGTAGTCGCGCGACGTCGAGCCCGGACCCCGGGCTCGCCTGGCCTGCCCGCATCGGAAGGTTGCTGCGGGCCCGGCAGTTCGCCGGTTCCCGGGACGCCGCTTCGCTTACTCGCCAGTGGGCCGCTTGGTCCGCGTGGACCGGCGTTTCTCGCTCTCGAGCGCTTTCAGCTTGCGCGTTGCCTCTTCGAAATCCCGCTCCACCGGCGACGGTTCTTCCAACGTGCGCTGCCTGTAGCGGGCGAACTCGGCCTTGGAAAATTCCAATGCCTGCTCGCGGCCGATGCGGCCGGCATGGGTCAGCACGTCGCGGTCGCTCAGGCGCAGGAAGTCGTCCAGCTTGGCGATCCATGCGGCCATGGTCATCGGCCTGCGGTTCATGGCCTGCAACTCGGCGAACTCCAGGTAGGCGGTGACGATGCGGTTCAGTGCCTCCAGCTCCTCCGCGTTCAAGTAGCTCTTGGCGACGACCGCATCGGACGCGCGCGGCGCGGCGCCCACCCAGTTGGTCATGCCGCTGTGCGGCTTGCTGGCGTCGGCGCGCTCCATGAGCAGTTCGGCGGCGGTGTGGCCATGGGCCGCCCAGTGCATCTTGTTCTGCACAGTGGCGAAGAAGCGCTGGCTGGCCTCGGCCGACGGGTCGTAATCCACGCTGGTGGCGTAGATGTCCAGCACCTTGCGCCAGAACAGCTTCTCCGACGAGCGGATGTCGCGGATGCGGCCCAGCAGTTCTTCGAAATAGCCATCGTCCGGCCCGCGCTTGAGCCGTTCGTCGTCCAGCGCAAAACCCTTGACCAGGTACTCGGACAGCCGCGCCGTCGCCCACTGGCGGAACTGGGTGCCGCGCGCGGAGCGGACCCGGTAGCCGACGGCGAGGATGGCGTCGAGGTTGTAGTGCCTGAGGTTCCGGCGTACCTCACGCGTCCCCTCCTGGCGAACTTGTAAGTAATCCTTACATGTTGCCTCTTCACGCAGTTCGCCCTCCTTGTAGATCGTTCTGAGGTGCTGGGTGACGTTCTGCGGGGTCGTCTGATACAGCTCCGCGATCTGCGCCTGCGTCAACCACACCGACTCGCCTTCCAGCCGCACCTGGATCCGCGTCTGCGCATCCTCGCTGCGATACAGGATCAATTCCGAGGTGGGGGCGTCCTTGTCGTCGTTACGCATGCCAGCTCCTGACGCGGCTCGTCAAAACAGCGCGCCCTGGATCGGCGTGCTGGGTAGTTCGGGAAGGATATCGGCTGTAGGCCGCATCGGCTGCGACTGTGGCTGCTGCTCCCCATCCAACCGCAACGCCAACCCCGAGATCCGCGCCGCGTGCCGGGCGAGTGCGGCGCGCAGCACCGGTTCGCTGGCGGCGACGTGCAGCGCGCGGCGGGCGCGGGTGATGCCGGTGTAGACCAGTTCGCGGCTGAGCACGCGGGCGTCGCGCGCCGGCAACTGCAGCCACACTTCCTCGAACTCGCTGCCCTGGGCCTTGTGCACGGTCATGGCGAAGGCGCTCTCGTGCGCGGGCAGCGCGGCCGGGTGGAAGCCGCGGACCTGGCCGTCGCCGGCGCCGTCGAACCAGGCGACCAGGGTGCCCTGTGCGTCCTTCAGGCAGATGCCGACGTCGCCGTTGAACAGGCCGTGGCGGTAGCTGTTCTCGGTGATCAGCAGCAGGCGCCCGTGGAACCAGGGCGAGGCGGCGCCGAGGCGGCGTGCGCCGCTGGCGGTCTCGGCCAGCAGTTGTTCGATGCGCGCGTTGAGCCCGCGCGCGCCCTGCGGGCCGGCGCGCACGGCGGTGAGCAGGCGCAGGCG
>NZ_AQOJ01000043.1:0-314 GCF_000364685.1 Xanthomonas sp. SHU 166 | reverse complement strand
TGCAGGCCATCGCCTTCTTCTTGGTGGCGATGTGGTCGCCGACCATGCGGTTGATGCCGTCGGCCATGCTGCGGAAATCGCCTTCGAAGCGGTGGCTCTCGATCATCACGTCGATGTCGCCGGCGTCGTGCTGCGCGGACATGTGCTTCATCTGCGCGATCAGCCCCTGCATGTTGCGCCGCACCTGCTCGATGATCTCGTTGATGAAGACCTTCTTGCCCGGCAGCGTCTCCAGCGGCGCATCGAAATTGCCGCGACCGAACTCGGCGACGCAGGCCAACGCCTTCTTCTTGGTGGCGATGTGATCGCCGACC
>NZ_AQOJ01000042.1:0-440 GCF_000364685.1 Xanthomonas sp. SHU 166 | reverse complement strand
CAGATGCTGCAGATGGAGCGCAACCGGCTGGATGTCGCTCCGGCCCAGGTGAAGGACTCGATCCAGGTCCATCTGGCCGATCTGCAACACCACATCGCCCAGATCGAGCAGGCCATCGATGACCATATCGACCAGGATCCGACCTTGCGTGGGCAGCGCGAGCTGCTGGTGAGCATCCAGGGGATTGCCGATACCAGCGCGGCCTTGATGCTGGCCGAGCTTGGCGATGTGAGGCGCTTCGCCGATGCCTCGGCGGTGACCGCCTTCGCGGGCCTGAATCCGTGCCTGCAGGAGTCGGGCGAGCGCAAAGGCCACGTCTGCATCTCGCGCACCGGCTCGCCCCGCTTGCGCGCGGGCCTGTTCATGCCGGCCCTGGTGGCCATGACCCACAACCCGATCATCCGGGCGCTGAAACAGCGGCTGAGCGAACGTGGCAAAAC